>SXNL01000135.1 GCA_005777185.1 Myxococcales bacterium | reverse complement strand
GTCTCGGTCGCCGAGCGGCGCGCCATGCGGTAGAAGCGCGCCTTGTCCGCCGGAGCGAACTCCCCGGCGCCTTCCGCGATGTTGAGGGGGATCGAGGCGACAGCTCGCCGAAGTTGATCGCTGAGGTAGGCGCGGCCCCTCGGAGCGGTCCGCGAGCTGGTCCGCCCCCGCCACCAGCTCGATGCTCGCACGGTAGACGTCGAGTCGCTCATGTTCGAACCCGTCCATGCCCGCCCGTCGGCACGAACCGCGGGTTCGTTGCGCAGGAATCGGGCTCGGGCTCGGGCTCGGGCTCGAAAACGAGGGGATTCCTCAGACCCTCACCCCCATGCTCACCCGTGATCTCCTCTCCTGGGGCGTCGACGACGCAGACGCCGGACCGCTCGCTGGCGCCGTGGGCCCGGCCACCGCTGAGGATCACGCGCCGGCCACGGCGCCCACGCGCGCGCTCGACGCCGGCGTCGTCGCCGCGACGTCGTGAGCCGGTACCACGCGCGCGCGACCGGGTACGGCATCGTCTTCACGATGCGCAGGTTCGTCAGGGTCGATCCCTTGATCCGATCGGACACGACGGAAGGCTATCCGCCTCGGTGAGGCGGCCACCAGATCATTGCGGCCCTCGTGGCGCTGCGCCAGCACATGTGCGTACCCCGGATCACCGCGCCGTCCTCACCCATCCGTTCAGGCTTGCGCCCCTCTCTCACCGCCCTGTACGTTGGCCGCTCGGGGTTCGCGCGGGGGGGCCCGCGGCACAACGACTGCCCACCGGGGCGGCCGAGGAGGCGGACGATGGCCATTACCATGGACCAGTTGGGCGGCTCGCTCGACAAGCTCGAGATCAGGAACCAGCGGAGGGATTCCTCCTTCGTCTTCGGGTTCACCTGCGACACCTACATCAACAAGGAGGGCGACCAGGGCGCGCTCCTCGTCGCGGAGCTCATGGAGGACGGGAAGTACTTCCGCCTGTTCGCGCCGAGCGGGTTCACCGCCACGGGGCCGCACGCCGACGCCCTCCTCAAGGCTTGCATGATGTTCCAGTGGCGCACCAAGCTCATCCAGTTCGAGTTTGACGCCAACGATGGAGAGGTCCGCCCGATGATCGAATTCCCGCTGATGGACAATACGCTGACGCAGGACCAGCTGGGGCGGTGCATCGGGGGGATGGTGAGCTTGCTCGACGACTTCTACCCGACGGCGAAGAAGGCGATCGACGAGGGGAAGGTGCGTTCTCCCCTGGGCCGCGGCGGCTTCGGTACGGTCTACCGCGCGCTCTGCACGCTGGACGACGTCGAGGTCGCCTTCACCTGCCGCGCGCGGGTCGCGGCGCTCAGCGGATCGGACGCGACCCTCTCGTGCGCCTCCCCCCGGAGGCGCGCGATCGCGCCGAACTTGCTCTCCCAGTCGTCTTGCTTGTTTGCCACGTCCGCCGAGGCGGCGGGTGAGCCCGCCCGGAGCAGGATCGACGGTCGATGCCGGGAGGTCAAGGGCTCGCTGGGCGCCCGAGCCTCCGACTGGCGACGGATCCAGGCCCTACGCGGGATCGCCGCCCAGCAGCACACGCACCTCCAGCTCGAGCGCCTCGAACGGCTCTGCCCGCACCGTCTCGCCCTCGGCGGCGCGAAGCAGCACGAGGTAGCCGTCGGGCGCGTGCCGGTGGACCGTCAGCGTTCGATCGACCTGATCGAGGATCCAGTAGTGAGGCACGCCCGCCTGATGGTAGCGGCGGAGCTTCGTCACCGTGTCCATCGCGCGGTTGGAGTCGCTCACGATCTCGCAGATGAAGTCCGGACGAACCGCGACCGGTCGCTCCCGCGGCGGCGTCGCCATGCGGTCGCGACGCCAGCCCGCGAGGTCGGGGCGATACCCACGGCCGTCGAGCACGATGTCGACCTCCGTGGCGATCCACCAGCCGCCTGGTCCGCCGGTACCTCCGGCGCGGCGGTGGTACGCGCCGGCGATTGCCCCCGCCGTCAGGGTCTGTGCGGTCCCGTGCTCGAAGGTCGGCGCCGCCTTCTCCACGAGCTCGCCGTCGACGAGCTCGAAGCGCGCGTCATCGGGAAGCGCGAGCCAGTCCGCGATCGTCTTCGGTGCGTCGCTGCGCGCGGGCGTCGACATGGCGGAGATCAGCGTAGCACCTCGTCGCGCGGGCTTCTGGCAGGACCGCGCGGGCGCCCCTCGCAGCAGCGCTGAAGCGCGGGGAGCCAACCGCGGTGGCTTCCGCCGCGCGCACCCGGCGTCGCCCGTCCACCGCGTGGGTCACGGCCCCCCGGTCTGAGCCGCGCCGAGCCCCGCCCGGGGCCGGAGGACGCGCGTCCTCCGGCCATGAGGGTGAGCCCCCGGCGCGTCCCCCGGTGATGCGGCCGCGCCGGGGGTGCTCCCGGACAGCCGCGTCACCTACCCCCGAGCGCGGATCGCCTCCCGGTACGCCCGGACCACGTCCGTCTGGTTGCCCGCCCGCTTCACGAAGCCCGAGAGCTCCGCCACATCCAGCCCGGGGAGCACCTCGCTCCGCTCACGCCGCTCGTAGCGACCACCGACGAGGCGGTGCACCGCCAGCCCGACGTCCTCCCAGACCCAAACCTCCGGGACGCCGAGCCCCGCGTACACGTCCAGCTTGTCGATGTCGCGGTGTGCGTGGACGATCTCGATCGCGATCTCGGGGACGTCCACGAGCTCGCCGCGCACGTAGCACTCGTCGGGCTCGAGCCCGCGCTCGACCGCCGCCTTCCTGAACGTCGCGGCGCCGTAGCCCGTGAGCGGCACGTCGCGCTCCACGGCCCACATCTCGAGGAGGCGCCCGATCATCTTCTTGATGCGCTCGTGCTCGGGGGAGGTCGTCATGATCTCGAGCGTCCCTTCGCGGTACGTGAGGCGGAGCGCGGGGTAGTCGTCGCCGAGGAGGTCGAGCATCGCCTCGTAGCGATCCCACGACACGCCGTGGAGCACGACGTGGCCGACCTCGACCGCGGGCAGCGCGGCCGCGACCAGGGAGCTCATCGTCGCCGCCGACATGGCCATTCCGCAAAGATACCGCGCGACCGGCTGAAATGCACTGCCACACACCGGCAAGGACCACCTCCTGCCCGAAGTGCAGCAGGAGCAGGAGCTCCACACGCGCTCGTTCGTCGGGCGCGAGGACGTCCTCGCCCGCATCTCCGCGTGGATCGACGGCGCGCCCGGCGGGGGGTACCTGCTCCTCCTCGGGCCACCGGGGCAGGGGAAGTCCGCGCTGATGGCCGAGCTGGCGCGGCGCGAGTCCGCGACCAGCGGGTGCATGCTGCACATGATCAAGAGCCACCGGCACCCGCGGCGGTTCGTCCCGGCGCTCGTCGCGCAGGCGGCGAAGCTCGCCGGAACCTCCTTCGGTCCCGCCGCGTACCAGGGCGACGTCGACGCTCTCCGGAACGCCCTCGTGAGAGCGCTCGGCGCCGTCGTCGAGAAGCGAGGGCGCGCCGTCGTCGTCATCGACGCGATCGACGAGGTGGAGGGAGATCAGCGCGTCGCGTTCCTCCCGGCGTCCTTGCCCGCCGGCGTGCGGGTGGTGCTCACCGCTCGTCCCGAGATCTCGCTCGTGGAGGCTCTCC
Organism: Myxococcales bacterium; assembly: GCA_005777185.1. GTDB lineage: Bacteria > Myxococcota_A > Polyangia > Polyangiales > Polyangiaceae > SXNL01. The sequence continues at coordinate 22,407 of SXNL01000135.1, read as the reverse complement.
GGGCGAGGCTCTCGGCGCTCGAGGAGCGGTCGGTCCCGGCGTTCGGCGCGGGCGACCTTCCCGCCCTTCAGGTTGCCAGGGCGGCGCCCGCCAGGATGTGGCGTGTGATCACGCCCCGGCGGGGCTCCTGCTCCACTTCGATCTTGCCGGTTTGCAGCGGGCTCAGGGCGCCTTCGACCCGTGCTTCGTCTTGTACTTGTCCCTGAACTGCGTGTGGCACTCCTTGCAGGTCGCCTTCGCCGCGGCCAGGTCCCCCGCGTTCGACGCCGCGATCGCCTTGTCATAGAGCGCGTTCATCCCGGCGAAGTCGGCACCCGCCGGGGTCATCCCCTTCGCCTGCGTGAACAGCGGCGCGAGCCCCTTCGCGTCGTCGCTCGCCGTCGCCGTGTTGACCTTCTTCATCAGGTCCTTGAGCTTCATGTCGGGCGCCGCGCCGGCGGCGCCTGCCGCGGTGAGGACTGCAACCACCAGGAGAACCGAGCCACGAGAGAACAGTCTCATCGATCACGACCTTTGCGAGAGGGCCCAAGGGGACGCGTACGCGCCGCGTCCGGAACGCCGTCGGAATCAGACGGCCGATCCGGAGAAAAGATTCTACGCCAGGCCCACACCCGGGCGCTCTTTCCTGCCCTGGGCTCCTGGCCGATGCGCCGCAACCATTTGTTTTCCCAGGAAAATCTCCTACCTCAGCGGAGCCGCCCGCATCTCCGCCTTGTACTTGTTCCGGTACTGCGTGTGGCACGTCGCGCAGGCCGTCCGGGCCGCCTTCATGTCCCCGGACCGCGCGGCCGCGGCGCCGTCGTTCGAGATCTGCGCCCACGCCCCGTACCCTGGAGGGGCGAGGCGAGCGATGCGCTCGAAGACGCCCGCCACCATTGCGCCGTCGTCCGACGACGCCGCCACCGCGGCGTTCCCGCGCATCCACGCCTGCATCGGGCAGTCGGGCAATCCCTTCTTCCCGCACGTCGCCTCCGCGGGCGCCGCCGGGGCGCTCGTGGCCCCCGCGCTCGCCACGCTCGCCGGCGCCGCGCTCGCCGACGCCGCGGCGGGCGCCTTCTTCGCGGCCTTCGCGCCCGTCGGGTCCTTCGGCAGCGCCTCCTTCGCCTCCTTCGGTAGCGCCTCCTTCGCCTCCTTCGGTGCGGTCTCGGAGGGCGCGGCCACGACCGTCGCCGCAGGCTTCGCCGCCGTCTTCACGTACGTCACCGTCACGTACTTGCGGCACACGTCGAGCTCCTCCGGCGTCGCCTCGAGGCCGTTGTCGACCATGCGCTCCACCACCACCTTGACCTCGTCGGCGTCCTTCCAGGGGTGCTTCTCCGTGTCGGCGACCTCGTGGCACTGGGTGCACTTCCGCTCGAACACCTGCTTGGCCACCGCCGGTTCGAACGTGGCGTCGGTCACGCCCTCCATCGCGGTCACGGCGGCGACCTTGTTCTCCTTCGCCTGCTCCTTCTGGGCACGAGCCTTCCGCGCGGACTGCTGTAGCTCGGGGCTGATCCCGATCAGGTACGCCGAGACGACCCACCGCTCGTAGTCCGCCATCCCGTCCCCGTAGACGGGCTTCTCGGCCATGCGCTCCACGGTCTGCACCCAGTCGCGCGGGGCGCGCGGCTTGGTGAGGATCGTCTTGAGGTCGTGGCACTGCACGCACTTCGTGAGCAGCACGTTCCGCCCCTCCCGGAGGGCATCCGGCGTGGCCAGGGTCGCCACCGGCACGCCGGTGGGCAGCCCGGCCTCGGGCAGGATGCGGGCGAGGCGCGCGAGGCTCGCCGGGGACATGACGTCGCCGCCGAGCGCCTTCGCGCGGAGGGCCCGCTCCTTGAACGCGAACGGCACGCTCAGCGCGAGGAGGAGGTACGTGCACAGGAGGACGCCCGTCCCGAGGAACGGCATCCACTCCTCGAGGTGGCGGAAGAACCGGATGATCGACACCTTGACCATCAACAGGAACCCGATGGTCACGCCGAGGCAGATGTGCGCCACCGTCCGGGCCGGGAACTCGACCTGGTAGCTCCACAGGCGCGGCACCATCTGCGCCATCATGACCAGGTACAGCGCCACGAAGGCGAAGCCGATGACCCGGTGCAGGAGCATCAACGCCTTCGGCGCCTCGCTCTTGCGCGTGACCTTGTCGAATGGGTAGCCCCACAGGTGGAACATCAGGAACACGGTCGCCGTCCCGAGGACGGCGAAGAGGATGCCCAGCAAGGCGCTAATGACTGTGTTCACGATCACCCTCTGTTGTGCAGGCTGTGCGGGCACGTCCGGCCCGGAACGTCTGTACAACCGAACCCGCCCGCCGTGCAGGAATTTCGCGTCCAGGGTGCGGGGGCGCCCTCGTGTACAGTGACCCCGATGCGCACGGTCATCGTCGGCGCCGGCTCGGCGGGAGGGGTGATCGCGGCGCGCCTCTCGGAGGATCCGCGTCACGACGTGGTCCTCGTGGAGGCCGGGCCCGACCACCCCGTGGACGGCCCCGAGGACACGCGGAACCTCCCTCCGGATCTGCGGGACGGGCGCCGGAACTCGATGAGGCGCCACGACTGGGGCTACGCGTACAGGGCCACGGGACACGCCTTCTACAGCGCCCTCCCGATGGCGTTTCCCCGCGGGCGCGTGATGGGTGGCTCGTCCAGCGTGAACACCTGCATCGCGCTCCGGGGCCAGCCGTTCGATTACGACGAGTGGGCCTCCCTCGGCCTCCCCGAGTGGTCGTTCGAGCAGTGCCTCCCCGCGTTCAGGCGGCTCGAGCACGATCTCGACTTCGACAACGCGTGGCACGGCCAGGAGGGGCCCGTCCCCATCCGCCGGCACACCCCGGACGAGTTCGTGCCCTGGCAGGCGATCTTCCTGGAGGCCTGCCGCGAGGCCGGCTACCCGACCTGCGCCGACACCAACGATCCGGGCACCACCGGCGCGGGACCCCACGCGATGAACAAGATCCGGGGCGAGCGGATGGGTGTATTGCGCACGTACCTGACGCGGGACGTGCGCGCGCGGCCGAACCTCTCGATCCTCCCCGAGACCACGGTTCGGCGCGTGATCCTGCGCCACGGGCGCGCGCAGGCCCTGGAGGTGGAGTTCCACGGGCGCGTCCTCCAGATACGGGGCGACCGCTTCGTGCTCTCCGGCGGCGCGATCGCGAGCCCCGGCATCCTCCTCCGGTCCGGCATCGGCCCCGAGGACGAGGTGCGCCGCATGGGCGTCGATCCGGTCGTCGACGTGCCCGGCGTCGGTCGGCGTCTGCTCGATCACCCGGGCGTCGCGATCTTCTTCTGGCCGCTCCGGGACGGCTTCTCGAGGCCCGACGTGGACCCGCTCATCCAGAACGTGTGCCGGTACACGTCCGCGGGGAGCACCTGCCCGAACGACATGCAGCTACAGCCCGGCTCTTTCGTCCCGCTCTTCCCGCGCGTGTCGCTGCCGTCCGTGACGCTGGCCGCCTGCCTCGGCAAGCCCGTCGGCCACGGCACGCTGCGCTTCCCCTCGGCACACGTGCATGATGCACCTATCATCCGCAGCGGCCTGGATCACCCGGGCGACCGGCCCCGCCTCGAGGAGGCGCTCGCGAGGATCGGCGAGCTCGCCCGGACGCGCGCGATCGAGAGGGTGGCCCGCCCCGTGTATCCGTCGCGCCGCCCCTTCGACGACCACGGACGCTTCAGGGGCGCCATCCGCCAGATCACCGGGTCCGGGTACCACCCCTGCGGGACCGTGCCGATGGGCCACGACGGCGATCCGTTCGCCGCGGTCTCCGGGCGCGGTGAGGTGCGCGGGACGAAGGGGCTCGTGGTAGCGGACGCGAGCCTGTTTCCGACGATCCCCAGCTCCAACACGAACCTCCCGACGCTCATGCTCGGCGAGCGCTTCGGGGCCTGGCTGCGCGACGACGCGACGGCGTGAGACAGGGGCCATGCTGAAGTCGGCGGCCGCGTGGCCGTAGTCCCGGGTGTGAGCCAAGCCTCCTCGATCCCCGCCTGGTCCCGCCGACCCCCCGCACCCGAACCGATCGGCCGCGTCCTCGTCGTCATGGCCAATCGTGGTCGCCGGGATCGCGTCCGCGGCGCGCTCAGCGCCGCGCGGTACGATACGCGGGGCTGCTCGGCCGTCGAGGACGCGCTGGACCGGATCGCGGACTTCCAGCCGGACATCATCCTCCTCAACGCGCGCGCCGACGATCGCTTCGGCAGCGCTCCGCCCTCCATGATGAGCTGGATGCGATCGCCCGCCGCGCGGCTCATCGGCCGACTCCGGGACGAGGAGCGCAAGATTCCGGTCATCCTGCTCGCCGCGGGCGCGATCGAGGACGAGCTGCTCGCGAGGGGCCTCGAGGCCGGGGCCGTGGACTTCCTCTCCCTGTCGCGGAGCGTGGAGCTCGTGTCGCGCGTGCGCGTCCACGTGCGCGAAAAGAAGGATCAGGAGGCGTTCGAGGAGGTGCGCCAGGAGCGCGATCGCCTCCGACACAGCGCCCAGATCGACGGCGTGACCGGCCTTCCGAACCGCGCCGTGGTGACCGAGCAGCTCGAGCGCGCCACGACGGGGGGCGACCCCTTCGCCGTGCTCTTCATCGACGTGGACGACTTCCGGTCACTCCGGGACCGGTTCGGGCACGACGCCGGGGAGCAGATCTTGCGGGCCGTGGCCGATGCAGCGAAAGGATGCGCGCGGGTCGGCGATCACCTCGGGCGCTACGGGGACGAGGAGTTCGTGCTCATCGCCCACGGCGCGGAGCGGAGCGTCGCGGAGGCGCTCGCCGAGAGGGTCCACGCGCAGATGGAAGCGATAGATCTGGCGGTCCTCTCCGGCCGGCCGGTGACCGCGACCATCGGCGTCTCGATCTTCAACCCGGCGTCGGGACGAGGCGCGGCGGCGATCGAGAGCCTGCCCGACATCGCAGCCCCGCGCAGCCAGCGGAAGATGATGGCGGCGTCCGCGTCGCTGCGCGTCGCCCCCCCCGTCGAGGAGACGCCGACGGCGCTCCCCGCGTGGTCCATCTACGACCCCCGCGAGTCCGCCGTGGTGGCGGTCGCCCCACCGAGCGCGCCGCCGCACCTGTCGAGGACGGTGCCCGTTCCGCAAGGCATCGCCCAGCCCCGGATCGACCCGTCGCCGGTCGCGCCGATCGTCTTCGCGCCGCCGGTCGTCGCCGTGCCGCCGCTTCCGCTTCCGCGGATCCTGGCGCCCCCGCGCCGGGTGGCCCTCAGGCCCGCGCACGTCGAGCCCACGTCGGCGCCGCCCGTCACGCGCAGCATCGTCACCGATGGCCACGCGGACCTCGACGGCGAGCGGCGCCACGCCAGGGTCGCGCGGACGGTGACGTTCGTGATCACCCTCATCATGGGTGGGCTGTTCGCCGCGACCATCCTGAGCTGGATCTACAACACCGGCTGACCGTCACACGAACGCCCTCACGCCGCCCTTCGCGAGCGACGCGCGCACCGTCTCCAGCCACCGGGTGTTCGCCTTCGGGTTGGCCGGGCTCGGGTGGAGGATGCCCACGACGCGGACCGATCCTCCGAGCGCGCGTTCGGCCGAGGCGGTCGCGTAGTTGCCAACCCCGATCACGACCCGCGGCGCGAGGCACCCCACGATGTCGCGCAGCGCGGCGTCGCACGGCGGCTCGAGGCGATCGCGATCCGCCCTCTTCAGCGCGTCCGGGGTCACGTTGCGCGCCCCCTCGTCGAGGAACATGAGCGGGCAGTAGTTGACGACGAAGGCGTACGCGAAGAAGTCCCTGGGGTCGGGGTGCCGCGCGGCGATGGCACCCCACAGCCTGGCGCCGGAGACCTCGCTGCGCTCGCACGCCAGACCCTCGATCGGCCGCTTCGGATGGACACGGCGCGGGCGTTTGACCGGACCGTCGAGCTTCATCCAGTTCTTCACGTGGCCCACCTCGCCGAAGGGCACGCCGGTCTGGCCCATGCCAAAGGGGCCCGGGTTCATGCCCACGAGGAGGAGCTCCTTCTTCCCTCCTCCGAAGGCCTCCACGTAGCGCTCGACGACCGCGCGCGCGTACACCAGCGGGTTGTACACGTAGGCCGCGCCCTCGATCTCGACCCTCGCGAGCCGCCGCGCGAGCCGGTCGAGGGACGTCATCACGGGGGACGTCACGTGGCCCAGGCTGCCTCGCACGCTACCCATCCAGGAGCGCCAGCAGATCGGCCTCGGTGATCCGGACAGCCGCCGTCCCGTCGGGGACGACGGTGCCGAGGAGCGAGCGCTTCCGCTCCGCGAGCGCGAGCACGCGCTCCTCCACGGTGTCCTTGGCGACGAGGCGGTACACGAACACCGGCTTGTCCTGTCCGATGCGGTGCGTGCGATCGGCGGCCTGGTCCTCGACCGCCGGGTTCCACCATGGATCCAGGAGGAAGACGTGATCCGCCGCGGTCAGGTTGAGGCCGGTGCCGCCCGCCTTGAGCGACACGATCATCACGGGCGGCCCGGCCGCGGACTGGAACGCATCCACGACGGCCTCGCGATCGACCGTCTGGCCGTCGAGCCGCACGAACGGGAGCCCGGCCGCGGCGAGCGCCGGCTCGACGAGATCGAGCAGGCGTGTCCACTGCGAGAACACCAGCGCCTTGTGCCCCTCGCCGACCGCGTCGCCGAGCGCGTGGATGAGCCGGTCGAGCTTGGACGAGGTGGGCCTCGACTGTCCGGGAAGGAGCGACGGGTGGCACGCTGCCTGGCGGAGCCGGAGCAGCGCCTCGAGCGCCATCATCGGCGAGAGCCCCTGCCCGAGGCGGCGCACGATGTCCACGCGCGCGGCGGCACGGACGGCGTCGTAGATGTCGCGCTCGTCCTTCTCGAGATCGACGAAGAGGACGCTCTCGGTGCGGGGCGGCAGCTCGGGCGCGACCTCCTGCTTGGTGCGGCGGAGGAGGATCGGTCGCGTCTTCTCGCGGAGGCGCCGGGTGGCGTCGGGATCGCCGGCGGCGATCGGGTCCTCGTAGCGCCGCACGAAGTCGTTCTGGCGCCCGAGCATCCACGGGTTCGTGAAGTGGACGAGGCTGTAGAGCTCCAGGAGGCGGTTCTCGATCGGCGTCCCGGTCAGCGCCACCCGGAGATCCGCGTCGAGGGCGCACGCCACGCGCGCGCTCTGGCTCGACGGGTTCTTGATGGCCTGGGCCTCGTCGAGCACCACGCACGCGAAGTGCACCTTCCCGAGCGGCTCGAGGTCGCGGCGGAGGGTGCCGTACGTGGTGAGGATGACGTCCACGCCCGGATCGAGCTCCCGATCCGACCCGTGGTAACGAGACGATCTGAGCCCGGGGCGGAAGCGGGCGATCTCCCGCTCCCAGTTGAAGAGGACGCTTCGCGGGCACACGACGAGGGTCTGGCCGCCGCCCGTCCCGCGCGCCGGCAGGGCGGCGAGGAGCTGCGCCGTCTTGCCGAGCCCCATGTCGTCGGCGAGGATCGCCCCGAGGCCGGCCCGCCGTGAGAACTGGAGAAATCGCACGCCGTCGAGCTGGTAGGGCCTGAGCTCCACGGCGAGATCCGGGGGGAGGACCGCGTCCGGGAGGCCGTCGAGGCCCTTCGCGTGGCGCGCGAGATCGTCCGGCACGGGAGGCGGCGGCAGGTCGAGATCGTCCGCCAGCGACGCGAGCTCGCGCGCGAGCTGCCGAGGGATCGTCCCGTCCTCGCGCCGCGCGGCCAGGAGATCGAGCACGCGCTCGCCGTAGCGGTCGAGCCAGTCGGCCGGCAGCGGCGCGAAGCCTCCGCCCTCGAGGGGCACGAACGACAGGCCCTGACGCCACGCCGAGAGGACGGCCTCCGCGCTCGCGCCGACCTCCGGCTCGTCCTCGGCGGAGAGGGTGACGTCGAGGCGGAGGTCGTGCCCGATCACCACCCTGGGCACGAGGCGCGTCCCGCCGATACGTGCATTATGCACATCTTGTCCGGAGAAGCTCACGAGCCGCGAGAGGAACCGCGCCGCGTCGTCGCCCTTGAAGAAGGCGCGGCGACCGACGACGAGGTCGAGCTCGGCCCGGAGCCGATCGACGAGGGCGCGCTCCTTCTCGCGCTCACGCGGCGGGATGGCGGCGCCGAGCGACACCATCAGGTCGCCGTCGATGCGCGCGACGGCGGGATCGCCGTACACGAGGCTCGGCAGGACGCCGAGGGTGGCTCCCTCCTGCTTCATGTCGAAGGACAGGCGCGGCACCGTCCGCCCCATCTTGCTGGGGAGCCGCCTCGTGTCGACGACGACGATGGCCTTGGCCTCGAGCTGCGGCAGGATCTCGAGGGCGAAGGAGCCGAGCTCGCCCTTGGAGACGACGCGCGTGACGGGGAGCTTCTCGCGCTGCTCGCCCGTCAGGTCGACGCCGCCCATCGGCGCGAGCTCGTCGCCGCGACGCACGACGCCGCACGCCACGACCTCCGAGACGCCGGGATCCTCGGAGATCGTCACGACGACGCCGCCGTCCACGTGGTCGGTGACGCGCGCGACGGGCAGCACCTCGTCGCGCGACGTCCGCACCGGGTGGCCGTCGAGGTCCACGCGATCGGCGCCCTCGAGGAGCCCGAGGATCTCGCGGACGCGAGCCGTCGGGACGATCCCTTGCCGGAAGCCACCGGCGATGCGATCGACCGTGAGATCCGCGGCGGTGGGCAAGAGCTCCGGCCCGCCCGTCCGTGTCAGCTTCAACAGGCTGCCGACGAGGGGCTCCTCGCGCCCGTCCGGCCACCCCACGTGGCGCTCCAGGTAGAGGGTCCCGCGCGACCGCGAGAACGAGTAGCGGAGTTGGAGGGCGCGTCCGGCACGCGGGGCCGCGGGGGAGTCGGTGCGCGCGATGGGCGCCCCGGATCTCGCCTCGGCGCGCGCGTCCCCGACGAGACCCTGATCGACGGCGAGCGCCAGCGCGACGACGTGAGGGCACGGGTCGACGCGCGAAGGGCACGTGCAGGACCACTCCTCGTCCTCCAGGTACAGGGTCACCTCGGGCGCGGCGAGCGCGTCGGTGCCTCGCACGCGGCCGGTGATCTCGCGCGGGGTCCGCGACACGAGGAGCGCCGCGCCGCCGCGCGCGAGCGTGACGCCCTGCGACCAGATCGCGGGGAGCGCGCTCTTCCTGACGACGTCGGTGAAGGCCATGCGGGATCGAACCTTATAGCGCAGATGTCAGTGTCCGCGCCGGAGCCACAGCACCCAGAGCGACACGGCGATGATCCCGGTCCAGGTCACCGCCGACCCCACGAAGCGCGGCACGTTGGGCGCGCGGTGGGGCAGACCGAAGGCGTGGGCCATGCGGCCGACGAGGAGGAGCCCTCCCGCGACGTGGAGCCACGAACTCGCGCCGCCGCACAGCTCGGCGAGGAGGAGCATGACGATCGCGAGCGGCACGAACTCGGCATTGTTCCCGTGGGCGCGGATGGCGACCTGGAGATCCTTCGAGGCGCCCGGCCCGATCGACACATTCTCGCGGCGGCGGAGGGAAGAGACGCGGTTCGCCAGGTAGATGTTGAAGATGGCGTTGAGCGCGCCATAGAGGGCCGTCACGGAGGGCATCGTCATGGGCGCATCATCGCACGGCCGCGAAGGCGGTGGGCCGCTGCCCGTGGCACGCTTCGTCCTCCGTCAACCCCTTGATCTTCGCCTGAGACGACGCAGGGCGAGCGCCGCCACCGCCGCCATCGACCCCCACGCCCCGCCGGCGGGCCACCCCGACCCCTGCCCGCCTGCGGCGCAACCCGCCACCGAAGGGGGGGACGGGGGCGGCACGCACTTGCCCGCGGTGTCGCAGAGGAACTGGACCCCACCGACCTTCGCGCAGTCGTCGACCGACGCGCACGAGGTCCGGCAAGAGGCCCCCTGACAGACGAGCGGCGAGCAGTCCGTGATCTTTCCGCTGAGGTCCTTGAGGTGCGTGGCGTCGATGCAGATCACGCGCTTGGTGCACGCGGACGTGGTCGTGTCGCACGTGGCCTCGTCGGCGCAATCCGCGTCGGTCGCGCACTTGACCGGACACTCGACCGACGTGCCGGTGCACTTGTACAGCGGGCACCGCGGGGACGGCCCCGCGGGGAGCGGCGTGCACGTGCCCGGCGTCTTCGCGCACGATCCGCATCCGCCGCAGTCCCCGCTGCAGCAGACGGCGTCGATGCACGTGCGCGACATGCAGTCGCCGTCGTCCTTGCACACACCGCCGAGCAACGCGCCGGGGGCCACCGCGCGCACGCGGGCGCGCCAGGTGCCGTAGCCCATCGTCGGATCGACCCGCTGGTAGCCGAGCAGCACCTTGTCGCTCGTCCGCGCGAAGGCCGCGAGGGCCTCGTCTCCCGGCTCGGCGGAGATCGAGAACCCGTCCTTGTCGAACACCTTGCCGCCGGAGGAGACGCTCGCGCCGAAGAGATCGTACTCGGTCTTCTTCCGGAGATCGCGCCACGTGACGAGGTAGCTCCCGTCGCCGACGTACCCGACGCTCGGCCGGCTCTCGTCGGTGGCGCCCTGGGCGATCTTGAAGCCCTGGGTCCCGTCGAGGTTCACGCCCGCCGCCGAGACGCGCGCGCCGTAGATCTCGGCGCTCTCGAGCGCGGAGCGGTTGTCCTCCCACACGACCAGCCAACCCGTCTTCTTGTCGGTCGCGACGTCGGCCGCGCGCTGCGAGAGGAAGGCCGTGCAGATCGGGATGTCCGAGTCCAGCACGGCGTGGTCGGGCGCCACACGCGTGCCGAAGATGTGGGTGACCGCGACCGACGATCCGGGCGTCTGGAGCGTCCACACGACGAGGTGGTTCGTCCCGTCGAACGCGACCCGGGGATCGATCATGAACGAGTCGTTGGAGGGCGCGTCGGAGATGGAGAACTCGGGCTCGAGGAGCGCGCCCGTGATCGACACCCGCGCCCCGAGGACGCCGTTCGTCCCGCCGAAGCGCCGTTCGAACACGACGAGGTAGTTCGTCCCGTCGAACGCCACGTCCCCGCCGAGGTAGTTCACGCCCGCGTCGGGGGTGGCGAGGATCTTCGCTGGCTCGAGCAGCGTCCCGCCTTTCGCGACGCGCGCGCCCATCAGGTTCGACGGGCCGGTGATCGGCGTCCACACGACGAGGTAGTTTGCCCCGTCGAACGCGACGCGAGGCCTCCCCGCGGGCGCGGTGACCGGATCGCTGAGCCTGGTCGCCCCGGTGCCGAGCGGCTTTCCGTCCGGACCGATGCGGCGCGCCTGGACCGACAGCGCGCCGGCGCGGTTGTCGAGCCACACGGCGAGCGTGTCCAGGCCATCGGTGGCGAGATCGACCGCAGTCTCCGAGTTGGACGACTGCGAGAGGATGAGAAACGGGTCCGGAGCGCCGGACCGCGTGCGCACGTAGTGAATGTCGCCGTTGACCGCGCCGGGGCCGGTGTCGGTGTAGACGAGGCCCGAGCCCGTCGCGCCGCCCGCGAAGTCGAGGTCGAAGCCCATGTACGGCTGCGTGAAGGTGGTCACGACCCCGGGCGCGCCGATCGGAGGGAGGCGCGCCACGCGAAAGGCCGTGGGCGAGCTGACCCGGAACAGGATCATGAACTCGCCCGCGCCCTGCTCCCACGCGGCGCGCGGCAGCTCCTTGTTGCCAGGTTCCGGGAGCAGCGAGATCGGCGCCGGGTCCGAGAGCGTCCCCGTCCCGGTGTACCTCATCGCGTACACGCCGCTGAAGTCCTGGAACGCGACGACGTGGCGCGTCCCGTTCGTGGCCCGCGTGATGTTCGTGGCCGTGCCCGCGGTTGCGGGCAGCGGCGTGGGCGTCCCGACCGTGCCGTCCGTCCCCACGCTCGTGAGGCGCACGGTCGACTGCGCTCGGTACGCGATGTTGTACCGAGCGCCGGCGAACGCGACGGCCGGATCGCCCTCGAACTCGGGGTTCTTGGCGATCGTGATCGGCGTCTTGTCGAGCACGTCGTTGGCTCCCACGCGGACGCCGTAGATGTCCGAGCTCGTGGTGCCACCGTAGGCGTTCCAGACGACGAGGTAGTTCGTGCCATCGCTCGCGACGGCGAGACGATCGGTGTCGGCGGGCTTCTGCGAGATCTTGATGGGGGCGGCGTCGAGGACCTTGCCGATGCGATCGAGGTGGAGGGCGTAGATGCCCGGCTGGACCTCGCCGTCGGTGTACCGGACGTTCCAGACGATGAGGTTGCCGGCGCTGCTCGCGCCGTTGGCGACGCGGTAGACGGTCGTCGGGATCGTCGTGAGGATGAGGCCCACGGGATCCTGAAGGATGCCGAGGTTGTTCACGTGCGCGCCGTAGATCGCGCGGCGAGCCCCGCGGTTGTCGATCCACGCCACGAAGTGCCCATCGGCGTTCGAGCTTATGGAGGGCGCATTCTGCCCATCGGGGGCGGGGCCCGCCGGGGCGGGTGCGTCGATCTCGGACTCGGCAGACACGACGGGATCGAGCACGGCCGGGTAGGCGGCCTCCGCGCAGGCGAGCGCGGGGACGCGGAGCACGATGTCGCCCCCTTCGAGCATGGGCTCGATGAGCGTCCGGGCGCCGCGCGCGTCGACGAAGGTGGCGCGGCCGTAGGCCAGCGGACCCGCATCGGTCGAGAGGAACAGGCCGCGCGCGTCGTGGAACGCGCCGGTCACCCGCTCCGTCGGACGTACGCGGACCACGAGATCCCCGGTGCCGCCCGGTGCCTCCGGGAAGATCCACCGCTGCTCCGCGCCCCGCTCGTGCGGGCGCACGACCTCGTGGACGACGCCGCGATCGAGGTGCACCTCGCCGTCCGCGACGGTCGCGGACCGCACGGGAGCGAGCGACTCCGCACCGCGCGAGACGCTCGCCGTCTCGACGCCCACCGCGCCGCCGCGATCGTGACGACCGACCTTCAGCTCACCGCGGGCAGACACGAACGCGTGGGCGCGCGCCTGCCGGGCGACGAAGCCCTGGCTCGTTCGCTCGAACGGCGACGGGCCCGCGAGGGTGCGCTCGTCCCCCACCCTGGCCTCCGCGGGCCGGTCCCCCGGGATCGCGGCGCACGCGACGACGAGCGCCGCACCCCCCGCCGCCCACAGCGCTCTCGAGACACCCATGCCGCCGCCTCCACTAGAAATCGTACCGCACGCCGAGCCCAGGGCTCACACCGAAGAACGTCCGCCCCACCATGGTCTCGGTGTCGTACGTGGCAAGGCCCTGCGTCCCCGCCACCACCGGCGCCCGGTTCTCCCACGAAGGCTGCGTGAGGGCCACGAGGAGCCAGCCCGTGAGGCCCGCGTGGACCTCCAGGCGCTCCATCACCTTGTAGCCCACGCGGATCTCGGGGCTCACGGCGAGGTACGTCGCCTGCCCGGTCTCGCGCATCGGCGCCACGGTGTAGCCCTGCGTCCCGGCGGTGAAGCTCCCCTCGCGGAGATCGCTCCCGGCGCCGATGAGGGCACCAGCGCCGAGGCGCCCGGTGAGCGGGATCTTCTCGCCGGTGCGGTAGATCACGCCGACCCCGACGAGGAGCCCGCGCAGGGAGAGGGTGTCCGCCACCTGGCCGGGGTTCTCGCCCTTTCCGACCGGCCGCAGCACCGAGGCCCGCCCCGTCGCCCCCGCGCGGAGATACGTGTATCCTACATCCAACGCGAAGCCGAGCCCGGAGCGGAGGCCGTACCCCACGGACAGCGTGCCGAGCACCCCGTAGGGGAACGCCGTGGAGCACCCGCCCCCGCAGCGATCGAGCACGTCACCTCCCCAGCCGAGGCCCATCGGGAGCCCGCCCGAGACGTCCACGAAGACGCGGTGCGGGGTCTTCGCCGTCCAGAGCGGCGACTCCGGATCCCGCTCGAGCGCCACGGGAATCCGCACGCTCTGATCGGCCACGAGGGACACCTCGCGCGTCTGCGGCAAGAACCCCGGCGCGCCGAGCTCGACCTTGTGGCGCCCCGCGCGGAGACGCCCGTCCCAGGCGCCGTTGCCGACGACCACGCCGTCGACCGCGACCGTGACGCCTGCGGGTGTGGGCTCGACGCGCATGCGCGCCTCGAGCGGCTCGAGCGCGAGCGTGAGCGTCGTGACCTGGTTGATGCGGACGACCGCCTGCGCAGGTTGGGTCCCGAGCTTCCCGGTGCCGCGGAGGAACACGGCGTGCTCCCCGAGCGCGAACGCGCCCTGCCATGGGGTCTTGCCCACGACGACGTTGTCGATGACGACGTCGGCGGACCTCCCCGCCTCCTCGGTGATCGTGAGCCGTCCCGCCTGCTCGAGCGGCTGCAACGCGCCCTCGACCCTGGTCGTGCCCCCGCCGGTCACCGTGACGCGCTTCTCGAGCGGCAGGAAGCCGGTCTTGAAGACGCGGACGTCGTGGGTGCCCGTTCCCGCGCGCACCGAGATCGGCGACGTGCCGCGCTCGCGGCCGTCGACGGTGACCGTGGCGTTCGCCTCCGCGACGCGCACGTCGATCGTCCCGAGGATGGCGGAGAGGGACTGGATCTCCTTGTCGACGAGCGCGAGGTCCTTCTCGCCCAGCGAGAAGCCCTGCTTGAGGGCGAGGAACAGGTCGAGCGCCTCGTCGTTGCGGCCGAGGTTGCGCATGCACACAGCGGCGTTCTGCGTGTTGCCCCGCGTCGGGAAGAAGCTCCGGGACTCGAGCAGCTCCGCGAGCGCGCTGTCCCACGCCTGCTTCTCGAAGAACACCATGCCACGATCGAAGTGGACCCTGGCCTGCTCCTTCTTCGCGTCGTCGCTCGCGGGCGCGGCAGGCGGCCCAACCGGCGGCTTCGGTCCCTTCGGATCGGGCGCCCGCGGTTGCGCGGCCGCGCCGCTCGCGAGCAGCAGGACGCCGGCGAGGACGCGCGCGACCCTCATTCGAAGGAGTGCGCGCCGAGGTTGCTCGTGGGCGTGGCCGCGCCGCTCGCGGAGGCCGCAGGCTTCGGAGGTTTCTTGACGCTGCCCATCCCGGCGGGCCCCGCCGACCGGGCGCTCGCCGCCTGGGACGCCGAGGTGGAGGGAGCGCCGAACGCGAGCTCGGGTGGAAAGGCGCCGCTCTCCGTGATGACCACCTTGAAGAGCATCGCCTTGCCGTCGCGGGTGAGCTTGACGGTGTGCTCGCTCCCCATCGTGCCGGTGACCTCGATCGCGTCGTCCCCCGGCGGGGCGCTCGCGCCGTCGACCTCGATCGCGTACGCGGACGCCTGCGGCAGCTTGATCGGGACGGTCCGCATCTCCAGCACGGGGAGGCTGATGTCCGCGCTCGGCGCGGTGGCGACCTGCCGCGCGAGCGCCTCCTTTCGCGCGTGGATGGTGCGCACCGCCACGACGCCCCCGACGGCGATGCCGAGCGTGGCGACCAGCGCGAGGACCACGGGCAGGGCCGTCGACGGCGGCTTCGAATGGCGATGGAGATCGACCGCGCTCGCGCCACGCGCGAGGCTGTGCGCCCCCGAGGACGTGTCACTGAGCTGGGGCGCCGACACCGCCGCGATCGGGGCGACGAAGGAGCGCTGCGTGGCCGTGAGCCCGACGAGGTGACGCCTGTCGAGCCGGCGGTCCGCGATGAGGGGGGCGATCGCGTCGAACATCTCGCGCGTCGACTGGAACCGCCGGTTCGGATCGATGTACGTGGCGCGCCGCACGATGTCGGCCACCGCCGGGTGCAGCCAGGGCGCGATCTCCTGCACGGGGCGGATCGGCTGCGAGCAGATGGCGAGGATGATCTGCCCGAGCGCGTCGCCCTGGTGTGGCGTGAAGCCGGTGAGCATCTTGAAGAGCACCACGCCGAGCGACCACACGTCGGTGCGATGGTCCACTGTACGCAGGCCCTGGGCCTGCTCCGGCGACATGTAGTGCGGCGAGCCGAGCATGCTCCCGGTCTGCGTGAGCCCACCCTCGACCTGATGCATCGACTCGTACATCAGCTTGGCGATGCCGAAATCGAGGAGCTTGATCGTGACCTCGCCGAGATCCGTCTCCGCGAGGAAGAGATTGGCGGGCTTGATGTCGCGGTGCACGAAGTGCGCCGCGTGCGCCTTCGCGAGTCCCACGCACGCCTGCGCGGTGATGCGGAGCGCGGCGTCCGGGCTCATCGGCCCGACGCGCTTGAGCAGGTTCGCGAGGTCCTCGCCGCGCAGGCGCTCCATCACCATGAAGGGCAGGCCGCTCTCCACGTCGATGCCGGTGTCGAAGACGCGAACGATGTGGGGCGAGTCGATGGTGCCGGCCGCGCGGGCCTCGCGCTGGAATCGGCCCATCACCTCGGGGTCGCGCACGTCTCCCGACACGATGAGCTTGAGCGCGACCGTGCCACCCGTCCCGAGGTGCACGGCCTCGACGACGGTGCCCATCCCGCCTTGCCCGATCACGTCGGTGATCCGGTACTTGTCCGCGACGATCTGCCCTACGAGCACTGCGATTGCAGCGTACCGTCCATCGTTCGCCTTGTCACAAGGATGGCCGGGGCGATGCTCTCACTTTTGTACACATTCATGAACGGCGGTGATCTCGAGGGGTCGCATCCGCCGCTCACCGGCGTCGCCCTCGGACGCGTCGTCCTCGCGCCGCAGAGCATGGAGATCCTCGCGGTCACGCCCGGGCGGGCCGCGCCGTCGCCGGTGCTCCAGTTCGGCTCAACGCGGCTCGAGGATCACATCGAGTTCGAGCGACACGGGCCGGGCCTGGGGCAGGAAGTCCCAGGAGCGAGCGTGGGCCTCGAGGCAGGGGCGGATGATCCCGAGTTTCTCGCCGGCCGTCGCCCGGGCGACGCGACCGTCCTCCATCACCTCGATGTCGAGACGTCCGCGCACCGGCCGGTCGAGCCTCGCGCAGCTCGCTTCCGAGGCGGCGACGCGGAGGACGCTCCCGTCCGCGAGGGCCGGCCCGGCGGCCGATCGCGATCGCAGCCCCGCCGTCATCAGGATGAGGAGGAACGCCACGACCCCCGCGGCGATCGCCCAGCTCGTCACGCCGCACCACCATGGCCCAGGCTCGTAGACCACGGTGGCCTCGCGACGTGCGAGCTCGCCGGGGACCTCGAAGGCCTGGGGCGTGCTGATGCGATCCGTGGAGTCCACGCGGCCGCACGCTGCAAGACGTGAGCCGACCGCCACGACGGACGATTACACCACGCAAGCACCGGCGCGGGCATTTCGTGCTGCGGTCGCGAGGCGACATCCTTGCGCCCTGGTGCCCGAACGATCCACGCTGGATTTCGCGCCGACATCGGCCCCGGCGCGCTGGAGACTCGACGCGTTCAGACGCCGACGAGCTTGAGCTGCCGCTTCGACGGCGACGGCTGGAACGGGATGGCGTACGCGCCGGAGAAGCACGCGTGGCAGAAGCCGCCGCCGCCCGGGTGAGCGTCCCCCTCCCCTCGCTCCCCGCAC
The DNA here is from genome assembly GCA_005777185.1 of Myxococcales bacterium. Taxonomy (GTDB): domain Bacteria; phylum Myxococcota_A; class Polyangia; order Polyangiales; family Polyangiaceae; genus SXNL01. The sequence goes on along the minus strand of SXNL01000135.1, from coordinate 5,129 downwards.
GCCGCGACGGCGCGCATCATCCCCTCGAGGGAGAGGTAGCCGAGGCTGTCCGCCGTGACGTAGCGGGCGATCTCGTCGCTCGTGTGGCTCGACGCGATGAGCTCGCGGCGGGTGGGCGTGTCGATGCCGTAGTAGCAGGGCCACTCGGTCGGGGGGCTCGAGATGCGGAGGTGGACCTCGCGTGCGCCCGCGTCGCGGACCATCTTCACGATCTTCCGCGAGGTGGTCCCGCGCACGATGGAGTCGTCGATCACGACGACCCGCTTGTTCTTCAGGATGGAGCCCACGGGGTTCAGCTTCAGCTTCACCCCGAAGTGCCGGATGCTCTGCTGCGGTTCGATGAAGGTGCGACCGACGTAGTGCGATCGGATGAGCCCGACCTCGAAGGGCAGCGCGAGCGCCTTCGCGTAGCCGATCGCGCTCGGCACGCCCGAGTCGGGGACCGGGATGACGACGTCGGCCTCCGCGGGCGCCTCCCGGGCGAGCGCGCGCCCGAGCTCCTTGCGCACCTCGTAGACGCTCCGCCCGCCGAGCTGCGAGTCGGGGCGCGCGAAGTACACGTATTCGAAGATGCACGCGTGTCGCTCCACCCGCGCGCCCGGGAGGCGGAGCGAGCGCATGCCCGCCGCGTCGAGGACGAGGATCTCGCCGGGCTCGACGTCACGCACGAACTCGGCGCCGATGAGGTCGAACGCGCAGGGCTCGCTGGCGACCACGTGCGCGTCCCGCGTCCCCGGGAGGAGGCCGAGACAGAGCGGACGGATCCCCATCGGATCGCGGACGACCACCAGGCTGTCCTCGGTGAGGAAGAGGAGCGAGTATGCGCCCTCGACGCGCGAGAGCGCATCCATGATCCGGTCCTCGATCGCGATCTCCTTGCTGCGCGCGACGAGGTGGACGAGCACCTCGGTGTCGGCGGTCGACGAGAAGATGGATCCCTTCGCCTCGAGCTCGGCGCGGATCTCGTCCGCGTTCGTGAGGTTCCCGTTGTGGCAGACGGCCAGCGAGCCCTTGGCGTAGTCGACAGCGAGGGGCTGCGCGTTCCTGAGGTGCGATCCGCCCGCGGTCGAGTAGCGCACGTGGCCGATCGCGATGCGTCCCGTGAGCTCCGCGAGCTGCTCCTGCTTGAACGCGTCCTGCACGAGGCCCATGGCGCGGTGCGCGTGGAGTTGCTCGCCGTCGCTGGTCACGATGCCTGCGGACTCCTGCCCGCGGTGCTGGAGCGCGTGCAGGCCGAGGTACGTGATGTTGGCAGCCTCCCCGTTGCCGAACACGCCGAACACGCCGCACATGCGGCGCAACCTAGCTCACTTCACGGCGCCGGGATAGGTCGCGACGATCTCGAGGCGGTAGCGCGGGTGGTCGTGCCGCATATCGAGCGCCGTACCATCGAGCTTCTTCCGGATCTCGTGGAGGCAGGCGCTCGCGATCTTGCCGCTCTTGAGGGAGCGGCCATCCTTCGGCGCGCTCACCTGGATGGGCTTCTTCTTGCGAGAGAAACCGAGGTCCGCGCGGTAGGCGATGCTCCCGCCGTTGCCCTCCGGGACGCATGAGGCGGAGTCGGCGATGGCCTTCGCGAAGACCTTGTCGAAGCCGTCCGGCCGATCGCACGACTCGCTCTTCAGCGAGGTGTGCTCGGCGCGCGACTCGCCCTTGCCTCGCTTGCCCTCGCCGCACGAGAGCACGCGCATCTCGGAGAGCGAGGGGGCGCGCGACGCGGTCTTGCCTTCGAGCGGGGCGCCGACCGCCGCGGGCGTGACGTCGACCTTGGCGGAGGCGGCGGGCGCCTTGTCGTGGGCGAGCTCCGCCTCGGCCTTCGGACGCCGCCAGAGGTAGAGCGGGATGGAGACGGCCGCGAGCCCGACGACGAGCGCGGCGACGAGCTGCGTCCGGAGCGGCCGCTCGCCCAGATCGAACCGCGGGCGCGACGAGGGGCGTGGCTCCGACGGCGGGAGCGAGGGCGGGGCGGAGCTGGAGCGCTCGGTCACGGGGGGTCCATGCCTGATTCCACGGCACCTTGCAAGACGGAAACGGTCGCGCGCCGACCCCGACATCCCGACCTGCGCGTGTCCCGCGGGTCAGGGCGCCGGATCGACCAGGGTGCGGACGCTCACGCCACTCTCGAGGCGCGCGATCGACGCGACGAGATCGAGCCCCTCGGGGAGCATCCCCTGCACCTGCCCGACGACCTGCTCGACAAGGTTGCGCGCGTCCTGGGCGGCGGGACCCATCATCGCGACGGCGAAGCGGAGCGGGCCCGTCCGGCCCGCGGTGACCGCGATGAGCGACAGGAGGAGCATGTCGGTGAGCTCGACCACGCGGAGCGCGGCCCGGCGGAAGGCGAGCATCTCGAGGATCGTGGGGCGATCGCTGACGAGCCGGTTCGGCCCGCGGATCTCGTAGCGCGCGATCGACAGCGGCTGCTCGACCCAGTCCGCGAAGGCCGCCTCCTCGTCGAGCGCCTTGAGGAGCTGCTCGCGGAGGAGGAGGCCCGTGAGGCCGTCCCGCCGCGTGAGGTACGTCCGCGCGCGCTTGTGCGCGGCGCTGTCCTTGGCGATGCTCGTGAGCTTCAGGCGCAGCTCGCCGAACTGGACCTCACCGCCGTGCATGAGGTTCACGCTCTTCTTGCGCTCGAAGGTGTGCTCGACGTACGTGCCGTTCGTCGAGCCCTGGTCCTCGATGGCCCACGTGCCCGCGCTCCACGCGAGCGTGGCGTGCGCCCCGCTCACCGTGGCCTCCGGGACGACGACGTCGACGTCCGTCCGCCGCCCGATGGTGAGCGTCGCCTTGTCGAGCGGTATGAGCTCGCCCACGAAGTCCGGTGCGTTGGTGGCGAAGGTCGCGAGGAGCGCCTGCTGACCCGGCTGGAAGGCGTTCGCGCTTCGGCCTGGCGGGGGGCCCGGATCGAGCCGCTCGCGCGGCACCTGGATCGGGTTCGTGGTGAGCGCGACGGGGTTGAAGAAGCGAAGGTGCCGCGCCGACAGGCGCTGCGTGGGATCTTCGGTGAGGCAACGGAAGATCTGCTTGATCTCGTCGACCGAGAGCCCGCTCGGCACGTCGAACATGATCTGCTGGCGCATCGGCTTCGCGCGCGGCTTGTACCCGGGCTCGGGGACGCGGCACGTCCACATCTCCCAGAGCGTGAGGGCCAGCGCGTAGATGTCGTCCTCCTGCGAGGCGCCACCGGAGCGGATGCGCTCGGGGGCCATGTAGTTCGGCGTCCCGCCGTCGGGCGGCGCTCCAGGCCGACGTGCGCTCGCTCGCGCGCGCTCCTTGGCGAAGCCGAAGTCGAGGACGATGGCCTTGCCGAACCCGCCCTCGGGGTTCGTCGTGACCATCACGTTGCCGGGCTTGAGGTCGCCGTGGACGAGGCCCTGCGCGTGGATCGCGGCCACCCCCGTGCAGATGTCCTGCGCGATGCGCCGGAACTCGTCGGCCGTGTAGCCACCCTGGGCCTTCTTCCGGCGGATGTGCGTGTGGAGCGTCTGGCCCGTGATGTACTCCATCACCAGGATCGGCCCGTAGGCCGACGGGGTGAGGTCGTGCACGCGGCACACGTAGGGGTTCGAAACGCTGCGCGCGTGGAGCAGCTCCTGGCGAAGCGCCTCGTCGTCGCCGGGCATGCGCGACTCCTCGCGGACGATCTTCAACGCGACCGGCTGCTGCGTCGCGCGGTCGTACGCGAGGAACACCTCGCCCATCCCCCCTTTTCCGAGGCTCTGGCGGATCTCGTAGCGATCGTTGATGACGCTTCCCTGCGAGATCGGCGGCGGGCTCGTGCGCTGTGTCTCCGTCATTTCAGCCCAGCACCCAGCGGATCGCAGCTAGCGTCGGATCGGAGGGTGGGTTGCAACCCTACCGTAGATACCGGGGAGAAACACCTGATAAATCATGCGTCCCGGCCTCCCTGGTACCTTGTACGCAGAAACCCGTCAACTCGAGCCCGGGCGGGGCCCCGACGCCCCGTCAGCCCTGCTCGAACAGCGCAGGGAACGCCGCCAGGGCCTCGTCCAGACGCTCGACCCCGGTGCCCCCGGCCTGCGCCATGTCGGCCCGCCCGCCCCCCGACCCCCCGACGATCTTCGCGATCGGACGGATGAGGTCCCCGGCCTTGTACCGATCGGTCAGCCCCCGGGAGACGACGACCACCAGGGCGGCCTTCGGGCCATTGGCGGCGCCGACGAGGACCGCCCCCTCCCCCAGCCGGTCACGCAGCTTCTCCGCCATCTCGCGCAGCATGGCGGCATCCGAGACCTCGGCCTTCACGGCGAGGACCTTGCCGCCAGGGATGTCACGCGCGCCCCGGAGCATCTCGTCGATGCCCCCGCCGGCCGCACCGCCGCCCATGGCGAGCTTGCGCCTCGCGCCCTCGAGATCCTTCTCGATGGCGCGGGCGCTGGCGAGCACCTTCTCGATCTTCTCGGTGAGCTCGCCGTGGTTCGCCCGCACGAGGAGAGACGCCTTCGCGATCTCGGACTCGAGCCCGCGCACGTAGTCGAGGGCGTTCATCCCGGTCGTGGCCTCGATGCGGCGGACGCCCGCGGCGACGCCCGCGTCGGAGAGGATCTTGAACAGGCCGATCTCGCCCAGGGCGCGCGCGTGCGTGCCGCCGCAGAGCTCGATGGAGTCCGCGGTCATCGTGAGCACGCGCACGCTCGCGCCGTACTTCTCGCCGAACATGGCCATCGCGCCCTTCGCGCGGGCCTTCTCGATCGGGAGGATCTCCGTCACGACGGGTGCGTCGCCGAGGACCTTGGCGTTCACCAGATCCTCGATGCGCCGGATCTCCTCCGGAGCGAGCGGCCGGTTGTGCGAGAAATCGAACCGCAGCCGTGACGGCCCCACGAGGGACCCCTTCTGCGTCGCCTGCTCGCCGAGCACCGTGCGCAGCGCCCAGTGGAGGAGGTGGGTCGCGGAGTGGTTGCGCCGCGTCGAAGTGCGCGCGTCGTGATCGATCTCCAGCCGCACCAGCGCCCCCACCTCGATGGATCCGCGCTCGACCTTGCCCACGTGACCGACCAGCCCGGCGACGGGCTTCTGCGTATCGGAGATCGCGATCGAGAGGCCGCTCTCGTGGGTGATCCGGCCGCGATCGCCGACCTGACGGCCGGACTCGGCGGAGAAAGGCG
>SXNL01000019.1 GCA_005777185.1 Myxococcales bacterium | reverse complement strand
CTCGGGCTCGGGCTCGGGCTCGGGGTCGGCGGGACGGGCGGGCGCGGGGGGCCGGCGCGGACGGTCGCCACGACGTCGCGGACGTAGCTGGCGATCTCCGCCATGAAGGCGTCCAGCGAGACCTCGCCGCGCTCGACCCGCGCGAGCTTCGCCTCCCACTCGCCCGTCATGGCGGGGCTCTTCACGTGCGGGTGTACGGTGTCGATGAGCTTGATGCCCTTGTCCGTCGCCTCGAGGGCCTTGCCGTCGCGCGTCGCGTAGCCCCGCAAGAGGAGCGTCTCGAGGATCGCCGCGCGGGTCGCGGGCGTCCCGAGCCCACGGTCCTTCATGGCGCGTGACAGCTCTCGCTCCTCGAGGGCGTTCCCGGCCGTCTCCATGGCGGTGAGGAGGGTGGCGTCGGTGAACCGCGGCGGGGGGCGCGTCCGCTTGGCGACGGCCTTCGCTTCCAGCACCGACTTCGCCTGCCCCTCGGCGAGGCCTCCCGGGAGCGCGGCCTCGGGCTCCGGCTTCGCGCGCGCGGGGGTGACGTCGAGGGCCTTCCAGCCCACGACCTCGACGCTCGTCCCCGCGCTCTCGTAGCGATCCGTCACGTCGCGCGTGACGATCTCCGTGACGACGTTCGTGACGGCGAGCACGTGGTCCTCGTGCCACGCCGACAGGAGCCGCCTGCAGACGAGCTCGTAGATCCTCCCCTCGTCCTCCGCGAGCTCGCGGGGTCGCGGGGTCCCGGTCGGGATGATCGCGTGGTGATCCGAGACCTTCGCGTCGTCGACGAAGCGCGGGCCGAGCGCGCGCGTGCCGGTGCCGGGCGCGAGGAGGCGCTCGTACGGCGCCCGGAGGGTCGCGACGACGGCGTCCAGCGTACCCGCGACCGCCGTCGAGAGGTGCCGACTGTCCGTGCGGGGGTAGCTGATCAGCTTCCGCCGCTCGTACAGCGCCTGGGCGATCTCGAGCGTGCGCTTCGCGGTGTACCCGTAGAGGCGGTTGGCCTGCCGCTGCAGATCGGTCAGATCGTGCAAGAGCGGCGGCGGCATCCTGCGCGAGCGCCGCTCCACGCTGGCCACGCGCGCGCTCCCCTTCCGGGCCCGGGCGACGATGTCGGCCGCCTCTTCGCCGCTCGCCGGGAGCCGCCTCGCGTCCACCCCGCCCCCGCGCGGCCGCGCGTAGGTGCCCTCGTACGCGCGGGCGCCCCCCCCCTCCGCGTCGCCGAAGCTCGCGACCACCTCGAGGTAGTCCTCGGGCACGAAATTCCGGATGTCGAGCTCGCGCACCACGAGCATCGCGAGGGTCGGCGTCTGCACCCTGCCCACGCTCAGCACGTCGTCGGCCATCACGCTGTACGCGCGCGACAGGTTCATCCCCACGAGCCAGTCCGCCCGGCTCCTGCCCCGCGCGGCGTCCCCGAGCCCGTCGAACGCGCGCCCGTCCCTGAGCGCCTGGAAGCCGGCGCCGATGGCACCCGGCGTGAGCGAGGAGATCCAGAGCCGCTTCACCGGCTTGGACGCGCCGGCGGCCTCGTAGATGTACCGGAAGATCAGCTCCCCCTCCCTCCCCGCGTCGGTCGCACACACGATCTCCCCGATGGTGCGCGCGCGGAGCAGCTTCCGCACGATCTCGAACTGCGCGCGCGTCTTCTCCCCCACCACGAGCGGCCAGGAAGCCGGCAGCATCGGGAGATCGGCGAGCCTCCACGCCTTCCACGCAGGGTTCATCTCGTGCGGCTGCGCGAGCTGGACGAGGTGGCCGATCGCCCACGTCACCACGTGCCCCGCCCCGTGGAGGTACCCCTCGGCGCGGCCCGTCGCGCCGAGGACGTGCGCGATGTCGCGCGCGACCGAGGGCTTCTCGGCGATGACGAGGATGTTCATCGGGGCGGACTCTAGTGCATCATGCCGCATGCCATGAAGCTGCTCGAGACGCCGACGCTCACCGGTTCGCACGTGCGCCTGGAGCCCCTTCGGCTCGAGCACGGCGTGCCGCTCGTGCGGGCGGCGAGCGCGTCGCGGACGACCTACGGGTTCACCTACGTGCCGCAGGATCTCGCCGGGATGCGCGCGTACATCGAGGAGGCGCTCGAGGACAAGGCCCGCGGGGCCTCGTTGCCGTTCGTCGTGATGACCCCGGAGGGCGAGCCCGTCGGCAGCACGCGCTACCTCGCGATCGAGTGGTGGGCCTGGCACGGCGAGCCGCCGCCGGACGTGCCCGTCGGTCCCGACGGCGTGGAGATCGGCTTCACCTGGTACGCGGAGGCGCACCAGCGGACGGGCCTCAACACCGAGGCCAAGCTGCTCCTCTGCGAGCACGCGTTCGAGGTGTGGCGGGTTCGCCGCGTCAGCTTCAAGACCGACTCGCGGAACGCGCGCTCGCGAGCGGCGATCGAGCGAATCGGGGCGAAGCTCGATGGGGTGCTCAGGGCGCACCGGCCCGCGGCGGACGGGACCGTGCGGGACACGGCGTTCTTCTCGATGCTGGCGAGGGAGTGGCCAGCGTCGAAGGAAGGGATGCGGCGCCGCCTGACGCCGCGGTGAGACGATCAGCCCTCTCGCGATCCGGAGGAGCGCGGTGGATCGGGCCGGGACGGGGGCGTGGACCGGGGCGGGGGCGGCAGGCTCGTCAGGCGGATCCCCCACTCGCCGATGGCCGCCTGCACCCGCTCGAGGCCCTCGGCCTGGGCGTCGTCGAGCGGCCTGACCTGCCCCTTGGCGCGAGCGACGGCCCGCTGCTCGAGGAGCGTCGAGAGCTGGCGGGTCGCGGAGCGGAGCTGGCGTATCCCGGCGATGGCGATCTGGTCCTGGAAGCGCTGGCCGACCTCGCTCCTGGAGTCGATCAGGCGCCGGAAGATGTCACGCCCGAGCTCGAGCACCACGGCGTCCTTCGACGCGACGACCGCGGCCGAGCGGGGCGTGCTCGTGACGAGCGCGATCTGCCCGAGCAGCGCGCCCGCGCCCAGCTTGTTGAGGACGGTGCGCGCCGTCCCCACGAGCTTCACCACCTCCACCTCGCCGGACAGGAGGATGAAGCACGAGTCCCCCGCGGCCCCCTGGCTGAAGAGCGTTGCGCCGGCGGGGTAGAGGAACGCGGGCACCGCGAGGCAGAACATGTCGAGCTCGGAGGGGGAGCACCCACCGAGAGCGTCCAGCCCGGCGAGCTCGCGAGGCGTGACCGTGACGGGGCGTCGCTGAGGCCCCGGAGGCGCCGGAGGCTCCGGTAGCGCCGACACGCGACAGTCGATCAACGTCTGCGCGCGCGCGACCGTGAAGTTCTTCACGGACGTACGCGCGGGCGGGGCCGCGGGGGCCTCGAGGGAGAAGCGCGCGCTCCAGTCGCGCTGCGCGTCGGCCGCCGCGAAGGGGAGGAGGGCCGCGGCGAGGGCCGTGATGTCCTCGAAGCGGTCCTCGCGCCGGTTTGCCATGGCCTTCAGCACGAGGTTCTCGAACGACGGCGGCAGGGCCGGGTTGAAGCGCGACGGCGGGTCGGCGCTGCCGAGCATGATCTCGGCCAGCAAGAAGAAGAGGGAGCCCTCGCTGCGAAACGGCAGCACGCCGGTCACCGACTCGTACATCATCACGCCGAGCGCGTACTGATCCGCGCGCGCGTCGACGTCCGACTCCCGGACCTGCTCCGGCGACATGTAGTGGGGCGTGCCGAGGAGCTGGCCCGAGAGCGTGAGCGCCGGCCCCTTGTACGCGCCGGACGTCTTCGAGATCCCGAAGTCGAGAAGCACCGGGCGAACGCTGCCCTCGTCCTGCGCCAGGAAGACGTTGGCCGGCTTGAGATCCCGGTGCACGATGCCAAGCGCGTGCGCGGCCGCGACCGCGGAGAGGACGGGCAGGAGCAGCGCGGCCACCCGGGCCACGGGCAGCGGAGCCTCGCGATCGACGAGGTCGGACATCGGCTCGCCCTCGAGGAACTCCATCACCAGGTAGGGGAGCGGACCCTCTCGTCCGACGTCGAGCACGTTGACGACGTGGCGGTGCTGCAGGCGCGCCGCCGCCCTGGCCTCCTGGAGGAACCGCCCGACGGCGGGCTCGTGCCGTACGCTCTCGCCGTGCATCACCTTGAGGGCGACGCGCTTGTCGAGATCCACGTGCCGTGCCTCGTACACGGAGGCCATTCCGCCCGCGCCGATGCGCCCCTCGATGCGGTACCGCCCGAACGTCGTCCCTACGGGGAGCGCCGGTCCCCACGGCTCGAGATCATCGGGCATCCGCGGACACACCTTCCCGCTCGCGCAGCTCTCGCTCGATCATCTGATCGATCCTGCGCAGCCGTCGCGTGACGTCCTGTATGACGGCCCCCACCACCGCGCCGGCCGCGGCGGGTGCCTGCCGCCGGAGAGCGCGCATGCCGTCCTCGGACAGCTCGTAGACCACGGCGCGCGTGATGGCGCGGACGGTGGCGGATCGTGGCGCCGGATCGATGAACGACATCTCGCCCACCGCCTCGCCCGGCCCCATCCGGTTGATCTCCTGCTCGCCGCCGCCCTTCCGCCGGACGTGCGCCGAGAGCGAGCCCTCGGCCACGATGAGCATCGCGGCCCCCGGGTCGCCGTCCTGGAAGACGACCGTCCCCGCCGCGAGCTCGCGCACCACGACGCAGGCCTGGAGCGCCGCCAGCTCGCCGTCGGCCAGCGCACGGAAGAACTCGGAGCGGCGAAGGATGGATGGGTCCGCGGTCACGTACGGACGGGATCGTGCCACGGATCGGCACGGCCTGTCACGCCCCGGGCGCGGCGGCTCCGCGGTCGCACGGCGGGGCCTTGACAAGCGCCGGGGTGCGTCCGCGTCGCATCACGCGGAGGCCGCCCGACCGGATCCACGGGCTCCCGCGATGGAGGGATGGGGCAGGGACCGGACCGCCCGTGGAGGAAGACGTGATCGGGCGATCATGGCGGGTCGCCCGTGGCACGCCCCCGTGCATCCTTTGCGCGTGAAAACCCGAGAGGTCCCATCGGGCGGGGGTGCGGCATCAGACTTGCTCTCCACGTTGCCGGCAAGACACGACAGGCCTAAGGTGAAACCCCATGAAGACGTCCACAATCGCGACCTTGGCGGGCACGATCGCGCCCCTCGGGCTCGTGTTCTGCACGAGCGCGAGCCCGAACCCGCCGATCGACCCGAAGACCATCGATCCGAGCACCCTCGCGGCGCCGCCCCCAGGACAGGGATTCCAGTTCAAGACCGAGGCCTTCCCTGTCCCTTCGGGTACGGAGCAGCAGGACTGCTACTTCTTCAAGGTGCGCGATCTGGCCGCCGCGGGCGGCCTGCCCGCCGGTCAGCCGGTGAACCTCCACCGCGTCGTCCTCGCGCAGAAGGACGGCTCGCACCACATGAACCTCTTCCGCGTGAAGACCCTCGTCGGCCTCGATCCGAAGAACGGCGCGATCCAGCGTGGGTCCAACGGGGAGGGCGAGTGCTTCAAGTCCCCCAACTGGGCGGACTGGCCGCTGATCGCGAACACGCAGAGCAAGGGGTCGGTCGACTGGACGTTTCCGGACGGCGTCGCGAGTGTCTTCCAGCCGGACGAGTACATCATGCTCCAGACGCACTTCGTGAACGCGACGACGCAGAAGTCGCCGGGAGGGGTGGGCCAGGTTGCGGTCAACTTCTGGACGATGCCGAAGGACCAGGTGAAGGCCGAGCTGGGCACCCTGTTCGCCACGAAGCAGAGCATCCGCATCTGCGCGAAGAACCCGAAGCCATCGTTCTCCGGCACCTGCCAGATCAACAGCCCGAGCCCGGTGACCCTCATCGGCGCCAACGCCCACTTCCACGGGCGAGGAAAGCAGTTCGACATGTTCTCGTGGGACGGCAAGAGCACGGAGCAGCCGCCCGACAGCGCCCGCTTCTACCGCTCGGCCACCTGGGACGATCCGCCGATGCTCCGCTCACCCGAGCTGAAGGTGCCGATCCAGCCGGGCGGTGGCGTGTTCTACACGTGCTCCTACGAGTGGCGGCAGCCGGAGGCCTCCGCGGGCGGGTGTCAGGCGCTCAACGACTTCGACAGCTCGAAGTACAAGACGCCGGCCCAGAACCTCGACTGCTGCTACACGTTCGGGCCCATCGTCGAGAAGAACGAGCACTGCAACATCTTCGTGTATTACTACCCGAAGCAGGACGACGTGAACTGCTTCTAGAGGAGAGGGCCGTACCGGGCCACCACCCGGGACAGCTCCGGCAATGAGGACGAAGCTCGCTCTCGTCAGCGTCGCCCTGGCGGCCTGCACCAGCGCATCGCCGGTCTCGCCGCCGGTCGACGCGGGTGTCGACGCTGCCAGCCCTCCTGCGTGGCAGGTGCTGCTCGACGCGAAGGAGCTCGATCGACCCGTGCTGTCCGTGTGGGGATCGGCGCCCGGCGACGTGTACGCGGTGGGCGGCCCTCGTGGAAACAGCGGCTTCCAGGCGCTCGCGCTGCGCTTCGATGGAGCGGGCTGGCGCGATCTCGAGCCCGGAGGCGCCGACACGTTCTGGTGGGTCCACGGGACGGGCCCCTCGGACGTGTGGATGGTCGGCGAGATGGGTCGGGTCGCGCACTGGGATGGAAGGCGGTTCGTCGAGCACGCGCGGCTGACCAAGGCCACGCTGTTCGGCGTGTGGGCCGCGTCGGCCACGGACGTGTGGGCCGTGGGCGGTACGCCCGAGGGCGGGACCGGCGCGGACAACGACGTGGTCCTTCACTTCGACGGCAAGACGTGGGCGAAGTCGCCGCTGCCGGGCACGCAGAAGGGGCGCGCGCTCTTCAAGGTGTGGGGATCCTCCGCCGAGGACGTGTACGTCGTGGGCGAGCACGGGTCGATCTGGCACCGCAAGGGAGGTGCGTGGGCGCTGGAGTCGGACCCGCCCCTCGCGAAGGGGACGTTGCTGACCGTGGCGGGCTGCGGCAAGGGAGAGGTCTATGCCGTCGGCGGCCGCGACGTGCTCCGCTCGGACGGCACCACCTGGTCTCGCGCCGACGTGGAGGTGCTGAACGACGTGAGCGGCGTCGCGTGCGGCCCATCGGGCAGCGTCGTGATCGTGGGCTCGGGGGGCCTCAAGCAGCGGCTGGTGAACGGCGCCTGGAAGGACGACTTCGGGAAGGAGCCCTTCACGGACCTCCACGGAGCGTGGAGCGACGGGGCCGGCGCGTTCTGGGCAGGCGGGGGTGACTTCCTCAGCAAGCCGGCGCCGGGCGTGAAGCGCAGGGGGGTCGTGACGCGCTTCGCCCCTGGTTTGGCGCCGAGCCGCGCGATCCGCTGATGGGCGTGGACCACGCCCCCGGCGTGCCGTAAGCTCGGGCCCCACCTTGAAGCCGACCCAGGTCGCGAACCCGGACTACTACCACAAGGTCGTGGACTGCCAGTGGGCATGCCCGGCCCACACCAACGTGCCGGAGTACATCCGCCTCATCGCGCAGGGGCGGTACGCGGACGCGTACATGCTCAACCGTGAGTCGAACGTATTCGTCGGCGTCCTCGGTCGCACGTGCGACCGGCCGTGTGAGCCGGCCTGCCGCCGCACGCGTGTCGAGGACAAGGCCGTCGCCATCTGCCGCCTCAAGCGCGTCGCGGCGGACCTCGCGGGCGACATCCGCCACCGCCTGCCGCGCGCCCCCGCGCAGAAGAACGGCAAGCGCATCGCCTGCGTGGGCGCGGGCCCGGCGTCCCTGGCAGTGGCGAACGATCTCCTCCCGCTCGGGTACGAGATCGTCATTTTCGAGAAGCTCGCGGTGTCGGGCGGGCTCATGCGCTCGAACATCCCCGCCTTCCGCCTCCCCCAGACCGTGCTCGACGACGAGATCGACCAGATCGTCGGGATGGGAAACGTGGAGATCAGGTACAGCCACCCGATCGAGAGCATGAAGTGGCTGCTCGACCAGGGCTTCGACGCCATCTTCGTCGGCAGCGGCGCCCCGCGCGGCAAGAACCTCGAGATCCCGGGCCGCTACGACACCGATCGTGTCCACATCGGCATCGACTGGCTCGAGTCGGTCGCGTTCGGCCACACGACGAAGATCGGCGAGCGCGTCCTCATCATCGGCGTCGGCAACACGGCCCTGGACTGCTGCCGCTCGTCGTGCCGCCTCGGGGGCAAGGACGTGAAGGTCATGGCCCGGAAGCCGCGCGGCTACTTCAAGGCGTCGCCGTGGGAGCTCGAGGACGCCGAGGAGGAGCGCGTCGAGATCCTCGTGAACCACGAGCCCGTGCGCTTCGTCGTGAAGGACGGCCGCCTCGAGGGGATGGAGTTCCAGCGGTACGAGTCGCGCGAGGAGAAGGGCAAGCTCGTCCAGACGCCGACCGACATCGTCTTCCTCCCCGCCGACGACGTGATCCTGGCGATCGGCCAGGAGGCCGCCTTCCCGTGGATCGAGCCCGACGTCGGCATCGACCTCGACAAGTGGGGCTGCCCCGTCGTCGACAAGGTCACCTTCGAGTGCTCGAAGCACGGGGTGTTCTTCGGCGGCGACTCCGCGTGGGGCCCGCTCAACATCATCTGGGCCGTGGAGCACGCCCACCAGGCCGCGATCAGCATTCACAACAAGTTGACCGGCGTCCCCCTCGACGAGCGCCCTCCCCCCGGCATGAACCTCGCGAGCGCCAAGATGGGGCTCCACGAGTGGAGCTACTCGAACGACTACAACCCGAGCAAGCGCGAGAAGATGAGCCACGTCGCGCTCGCCGAGCGCTTCAAGAAGATGAACATCGAGGTCGAGCTCGGGTTCACCCCGGAGCAGGCCGTCCGCGAGGTGGAGCGCTGCCTCAACTGCGACATCCAGACGGTGTTCACGGACGCGCTCTGCATCGAGTGCGATGCCTGTGTCGACGTGTGTCCGGTCCTGTGCCTCACCATCGCGCCGGACGGCGACGAGGCCGACGTCCGGGGCCGCCTCAGCGCGCCGGCGAAGAACCCGAAGCAGGAGCTCTTCGCGTCGGGCCCGCTCCCCCAGACCGGCCGCGTCATGCTCAAGGACGAGGACCTCTGCGTCCACTGCGGCCTCTGCGCAGAGCGGTGCCCGACGGCCGCCTGGGACATGCAGAAGTTCGATCTCCAGCTCACCTACGCGGGGGGCCGGGCGTGCCCCTCGGAGATCCTCAAGGCGGACCTGAGGCGCCGTGACCATGCATAGTACACGTATCAACGACTTCGCGATCAAGCTCGCCAACGTGAACGGGACGGGCTCCGCGAGCGCCAACGGCCTCCTCATGCAGGCGATCTTCCGCATGGGGATCCCGGTCTCCGGCAAGAACCTCTTCCCCTCGAACATCCAGGGCCTCCCGACCTGGTACGAGATCCGCGTCAACGCCCGCGGCCACACCGCGCGCACGAGGGACTACGACCTGATGGTCGCCATGAACGCGGAGACGTACGCGCGGGACGTGCGCGAGGTGCTCCCCGGCGGCTACGTCCTTCACGACAGCAGCTGGCCGCTCCCGCCCACGGTCCTTCGGTCCGACGTGACCTTCCTGGGCGTCCCCTATGCCTCGCTCTGCAACGACGCCTTCAAGCAGCCGCGCGAGCGCACGCTGATGAAGAACATCGCGTACGCCGGCACCCTCGCGGCCCTCCTCGATATCGACATGGAGGTCGTCGAGCAGATGCTCCGCGAGAAGTTCTCGAAGAAGCCAGCCCTCATGGACTCCAACAGCCGCGCCATCAAGCTCGGCTGGTCCTGGGCGAAGGAGCACTTCGAATGCCCGCTCGCCTTCCGCCTGAAGAAGATGAACGCGACCGACGGATCGATCCTCATCGACGGCAACACGGCGACCGCGCTCGGGGCCGTCTACGCCGGGTGCTCCGTGGCGGCGTGGTATCCGATCACGCCGTCCACGAGCGTGTTCGACGCCTTCACGGCGTTCTGCGCGAAGCTCCGCACGGACAAGGCTACCGGCGAGCGCCGCTACTGCATCCTGCAGGCCGAGGACGAGCTCGCCGCCGTCGGGATGACGATCGGCGCGGCCTGGAACGGCGCGCGCGCCTTCACGTCGACGTCGGGCCCGGGTATCTCGCTCATGGGCGAGCTCATCGGCCTCGCGTACTACGCGGAGATCCCGCTCGTCATCGTGGACGTGCAGCGCGTGGGGCCCTCCACGGGGATGCCGACGCGCACGCAGCAGGGGGACATCCTCTCGTGCGCGTACGCCTCGCACGGCGACACCAAGCACATCTGCCTGTACCCGGCGAACCCGGAGGAGTGCTTCTACCTCACGGTCAAGGCGTTCGACCTCGCCGAGCGCTTCCAGACGCCGGTGTTCCTGCTGAGCGATCTCGACATCGGGATGAACGACTGGGTCGTGCCGAAGCTGAAGTGGGACGACGGGTACCGGCCCGATCGCGGCCGTGTACTCTCGCGGGAGCAGCTCGAGGCTCTGCCCCGATTTTACCGCTACTCGCCCGAAGACGAGCTCGGGGTCGCGGCGCGCACCCTGCCGGGCGTGTCCGAGAAGGGCGCGTTCTTCACGCGCGGCTCCGGGCACAACAAGCTGGGCGGCTACACCGAGATACCCGACGAGTACCAGGACGTCATGGATCGCCTCGCGCGCAAGCACCGCGCCGCGCGAAACCTCGTCCCCGAGGCGATCATCGAGCGCCGCCCGCACGCGCGCTGCGGTCTCGTCACGGTGGGCGGCTGCGATCTCGCCGTCCGGGAAGCCATCGGGATGCTCGAGGCGCGCGGCGTGCCCGCCGACTTCATGCGCGTCCGGGGGTTCCCCTTCGGCGACGAGGTCGAGGCCTTCCTCGCGAGCCACCAGACCCTGTTCGTGGTGGAGCAGAACCGCGACGGGCAGCTCCGCACGCTCCTCGCGATGGAGACGGCCACGTCCAAGGAGAAGCTGGGGTCCATCCGCGAGTACGGCGGGTTCCCGCTCCAGGCTGCGCAGGTCGTGTCGGCCGTCCTGGCGCAGCTCCCCGCGAAGACGCCCGGCGCGCCGGCCGTCGTGGAGGCACGAGAATGAGCTGGATCAAGAAGCCGTCCGCCCGCCACCCGTCCCTCGAGGCGAACACGCTCGGCCTCACCGTCCGCGACTACGAAGGCTCGATGTCGACCTTGTGCGCCGGGTGCGGACACGACTCGATCACCGCCGCCATCGTGCGGGCGTTCCACGAGCTCGACACGCCGCCGCACATGATCGCGAAGCTGTCGGGCATCGGCTGCTCGTCGAAGACGCCGACGTACTTCGTGTCCGGCGCTCATGGGTTCAACTCGGCGCACGGGCGCATGCCGGCGATCGCGTCGGGCGCCGCGGCGGCGAACCGCGACCTCGTCTACATCGGGGTCTCCGGCGACGGCGACTCGCTGTCCATCGGCCTCGGGCAGATGTGCCACGCGATCCGTCGAAACGTGAACATGCTCTACCTCATCGAGAACAACGGCTGCTACGGGCTCACGAAGGGTCAGTTCTCGGCGTCGTCGGACATCGGGTCGAGGTCGAAGCGCGGCGAGCCCAACACCCAACCCCCCATCGATCCGGTCATGCTCGCGCTCAGCATCGGCGCGACGTTCGTCGCGCGCCGCGTCTCGG
>SXNL01000134.1 GCA_005777185.1 Myxococcales bacterium | reverse complement strand
CGTCTCGCATCCATGGCCCACGGAGCGCTTCGACGCTCGTACCCGAGGTGGGAGCCGAGTGCGGTAGTTCCGCCCGCTCGGATCTGTGCGGGGGGCGGCCCGAGCCGAAAGGCGAGGGCCGTCCCTACCGCGACGGCGGAGGCATCACCACCAACCGACCCTTCAAGGACTGGCCGAAGGTCTTCCCCGACGCGCTCAACGCTCAGGTCATCGCCGAGCGCCTGACAGAGCGCTCCGAACACTTCGTGCTCGAGAAAGGCTTCCGCATCCCGCGACCGTGAACCCCCGTCCCGCCTCACCGGAGAGGAGCCGACTCGCACTCCGGAACGCCTCGAGCGTCTCGCCGCACGCACCCGCTTCGCCGTGCGCGCGAGGCGGAGATCCGCCCGCGCGCCACCGGGTGGGTCCCTGGGTGATGGAGCGGATCGACGATGGTGTTCGTGGAGGGGCACGCCGTGAGCGAGTCGCGCGCGTTCCCCGTCTCGCTCGGATCGGTCACGGGACCGCAGGAGGACACGACGCCGCCGACCAGCAGGCCGAACGCGAGGATCGCAGACTTCTTCATCATCATGGAGACCTCGCTGTTCATCCTCACCAACAGGGTCCGCTCGCGCCGCTCGCGCAGACCGTCGCCGCGTCCGTCGTCACCCCGCCGAGGGCGGCACCGGTGAAGACGGCGCCGGTCAGGCGCGCCCCCCTCAGGTCCGCACCCTCGAGGTTCGCGCCCGTCAGATCGGCCGCGGTCAAGTTCACCCCCGCCAGCCGCGCGCGCGCGAGGTTGGCGTCGACGAGGACGGCCTTGAACAGCTCGGCGCGCTCGGCCCTCACGTCACGGAGGACGCTCCGCGTGAGGTCGGCGCGGCGAAGGTTCGCACCGCCCAGCGCGGCGCCGGCGAGATCGCACTCCCGCAGGTCGGGGAGCAGGCGCTGCCAGTTGTCGAGGTTGCACGGCTGGCTCAGCGGATCGCGGGGGGGCGCCATCGCCATTTCCCCGCCGCCGCCCGCGTGCGGGTCCGGCGCGTCGCCCTCCGGCTTCGACACGCCGCCGGCGTCCGCGCACCCCAGCGCGACGACGGCCACGAACAAGAGGGCGATCGAGCGCGTCATGCCGTCGGCGAGACTAGCGGGCGCGCGGCGCGTCGGCAACCCGCGCCGGCTCCGGGTCGGCGTCAGAGGCCGAGGTAGCCGAGGATCGCGGCCAGGTCGGCGTCGCTCAGCGTCTCCTCGGCGTACGGGGGCATTCTCCCCGAGAGCCCGAGAAACGGCCCGTGACGGACCTTCTCGATGAAGGCGACACGGATCTCCTGGTCGCCGAAGCCGAAGCGCGCGCGGAGCTCGTCGACGACCTGATCCGGCAGGACGGGGATCCCGCGCCGCAGCGCACCGTCGCCGCTCTTCGCCGCGCCGTGGCACGCCCGGCACGACGCGTCGTACACGCGGCGCCCTCTCGCCGCGTCGCCAGCGGGGAGATCCGCGGCGTAACGTACGATCGTGAGCGGCAGCGCGTCCGGCCGCGTGCTCGGCAAGCTCGAGAGGTAGGCGAACATGGCCTTGCCCTGCTCGTCCTCTCGCGTCCACGGCGTGCTCGCGCCCATGAAGTAGTGGCGACAGTCGTTGATGGATCGCAGGAGCTCGCTGTACTGCCCGCCCCAGAACGTCGGCCGCTGTACGGCGCCCGCGAGCGGATGGCCGGGCAGGACGCGGGGGTCGACCTGATCGGCGAGGTGGCAGGTCGCGCAGCTGGCGCCGTTGTTCGTCGCGTCGCTCGCGGCGGGGCTCGAGAACAGACCACGACCGTGCTCGATCGCCGAGCGCCTCGAGGGCTCCGCGGCGGGGGCGCACGCCGCCGCGCACGCGCACGCGCACAGGAGGAGCAGCCCGCGGCGCATCAGGGCGACCTCCGGAACACGAGGCGATCCGGGTTCACGCCGACCGGACGCGCCGACCGGGTCTCGAGCGTCGCGGGGTCGAGCGCGAGCACCTGGCCCGGGCCGACGTGATCGCCTTCGCAGACGACGTAGAGCGTGGCTCCGTCCGGGGCGAGCGACGCGTGACCCGGTCGGAGGCAGCTCGCCGCGTCGAACGCCCGCCGCCTCGAGACCGTACGGGTCGCGACGTCGAACGCGAGGAGCGCGTCCGGCGTCTGGGTCGGGATCCAGATCCGGGCCTCGTCCCCCGACCAGGCCGGCGCGAAGGGCGTCCCCTCGACCGCGAATCCGGCGGCGGCGACGACCTCCGCCTGGGTGTCGACCAAGCGCGTCTCCCTGGGTGCACCGCACGCCACCGAGAGGAGCTTGCCCGAAGGGCTCGCTTCGAGCGCGGTGGGAGCCTTGCAGCCGAGAGGCAGCATCGCGCGCGGCCCGTTCGCGCGGGTATCGAGGACGGCGACCGCGTCGTCCGCCTGGCAGGCGACGAACACGGTACGCGCGTCCGGGCCGAACGCGACGCCGTTCGGTGCCCTGCACACGCTCACCTGGCGCACGCTCAGGGTCGACGCGTCGAGGATCGAGAGAGGCCCTCGCTGCTCGTCCGGCGGGAGCCGGGGGTCGAGCGCGCGCGCCAGCTCGAGGTGCGTCACCGCGATCGTCGTGTCACGGAGCGCCATGCGCGCCGCGTTCGGGGGGATCTGGACCTCGCCGATCCTGCGGAGATCGTCCGCGGCGAGCCGCTGTACGTAGCCCCAGCGGAGGGGCGACGCGTGCCTGGCGTGGGGGCCGGGGAGCGGAGACGGGAACGGGAACGCGAGCGTCGCGAAGACCACCCCCGTCGCTTCGACGGCGAGCCCGACCGGCGCGTCGATGCTCACGGGATCGCGCCCGATCGGCACCTCCGCGACGATCTGGAGCGTGCGAGGGTCGAGCACGGTGATGGAGTCGGATCCCCGGTTGCCGACGTACGCGAAGGAGCCGGCGGGCAGCTTCGGGCGTCGGTCCGGGTACGCGGGCGGTCCGGAGTACGGGGCGTACTCGACGACGGGTTCGGGTGCAGAGCAGCCCGCCGCGAGTCCGATCAGCAGCGCGAGGAGTCTCACGGTCCCGGCGGAGAGTACGGCGGGGGGAAGGGTCGGTCGCCGGGTCACGGATCAGGCGGCATCGTAGCTCGGATCGCAGACTGCGCGCAGGAGCCAGCGCCAGCCGGCGAAGTTCGGCCGGATTCCGGTGCCGGAGCCGTGCTCGTGATCTTCGTCGTGGTCGTGCTCGTGCTCGTCCTTGTCCTCGTGCGCGTGCGCGCGCACCTTCACGCGGGTCGCGGGTCGAGATAGGCTCGGCTCATGAAGGCGACCCGCACCGTCGCGCGCCGGTCCGCGAAGCTGGTTCGGGCGATCGGCCCCGTTCTCGTCGCCCTCGGCGTCGTCGGCTGCGGGGCGCTGGTGGGCGTGGTGGACCCGCCGACGAGCAGCGGCGACGACGACGGCGGGCAGAGCGGAGGCGCACGCGAAGGAGGCGCGCGCGACGACGCCCACGCTCCCTACGACGCCCACGTTCCCTACGACGGCCACGACGGCGGCATGGCCCACGGCGATGCGGGGACCACGGACGCGGCCACGCCCTGCGGAAACGGCGTCCTCACGGCGGGTGAGGCGTGCGACGACGGGAACGGGTCGAACGGCGATGGCTGCAGCTCCAAATGCCAGATCGAGCCGGGGTGGACATGTGCCGGCACGCCCAGCGTCTGCGCGACGATCTGCGGCGATGGAATCGTCACCGGCAACGAGACGTGCGATGACGAGAGCTCCTGCCCGGGCACTTGCCGGCGCACGCTGTGGAGCAAGCGGTACGGAGACGCCGCGTACCAGCAAGTCTCCGGCCTCGCCGTGGACCCGGCGGGAGCGGCGGTCATCACGGGCTTTTACTCCGGGAAAATGGACTTCGGCGGGGGACCGCTGTCGTCGACCGGTATTTCGGATGTCTTCGTCGCGAAGGTCGACGCCGGCGGCAACCACGTGTGGAGCCGCCGTTTCGGGGGCACGGGCGACGACCGGGCCTGGGCCGTGGCGACCGATCCCGCGGGGAACGTCGTCGTCGTCGGTTTCTTCAGCAACGCCATCGACTTCGGCGGTGGCCCGCTCGTGAGCTCGGGCTCCTGGGACGTCTTCGTCGCCAAGCTCGACGCCAGCGGCAATCATCTCTGGAGCAAGCGGTTCGGCGACTCCGCCCAGCAGCAAGGCCACGCCGTCGCGATCGACGCGGTCGGAAACGTCGTCGTCGGGGGCATGTTCTGGGGAGCTCTCGATTTCGGCGGCGGCGCGATGACGGCCGTGAACATCGACGGCTTCGTGGCGAAGCTCGACGCCAACGGGAACCACATCTGGAGCAGGCGCCTGGGCAACACCGGCGGCCAGAACACGCGGGGGGTCGCCGTGCGCGCGTCCGGTGACGTCTTCGTCACCGGGACATGCCGCGAGACCATCGATTTCGGGGGCGGCCCGCTCGCGAAGATCGGCGCCGAGGACGCGTTTCTCCTGGCGCTCGGCGCGGATGGTCAGCACAGGTGGAGCAAACGTTGGGGCACTGGCAACAACTACCACGGCGGCGCGAGCGTGACGGTCGACCCGGCTGGGGATGTCGTCGTGGCGGGCTACTCATTGGGGTCCACGGACCTCGGAACCGGCGTGCTGCCGAGCAAGGGCGCCTACGACGTCGTGGTCGGAAAGTTCGCGCCCACGGGCGGCCCGATCTTCGTGCGCCGCTTTGGCTCGGTGAACAACGATTTCCCGTCCTCGGTCGCGACGGACGCGTCGAAGAACATCTTGCTCACGGGTTACTACGAGGGCCCGATCGACTTCGGCAACGGCCCGCTTCCGCACGCCGGCGCTCGCAACACTTTCGTCGCAAAGCTCGATCCATCCGGCGCTCCCCGCTGGAGCAAAGGCCACGGCGGCAGCGCGACGGGCATGGGCATCGCGGCCGACGCGACGGGGAACCTACTCGCCACCGGATACTTCTCGGGCAGCATCAACCTCGGGGGAGCCGTGCTCGCGAGCGTCGGCGGCGGCAACAACGTCTTCCTGGCGAAGCTCACTCCGTGAAGCCGAGCGATCACCTCGCCCTCCTGCTCCCCGGCGAGCGCCTCGACCGCCGCGCCGCAGGTTGACCCGCACAGCGAGTTCCTGAAGGAGAGGGGGCGCCGACCCGCCCGGCCCCCCTCTCCCTTCCGTCACGCCGCGCGGCTGTCGGGGCCCGGCTCGAGGACGGGGCCCGTCGGGCCCGCGGCCGCGACGCGCTTCTTCTTCGACCTCCGGCCGATGCCGAGGGCGCGGAGCTGGTCCTTTCGCGTCACCACGGCGCGGGCGAGCTCGCGCCACTCGCGGAGCCAGACGTAGAGCGCGTAGAGGCGATCGACGTGCTCCTGCTCCTCGCCCGTGGAGGGCGGCGGGGGCGGGACGTCCCTCGGGGTCTTGTAGACCGCGATG
>SXNL01000133.1 GCA_005777185.1 Myxococcales bacterium | reverse complement strand
GCCCCCGCGTCCCCAACCCCAGATCGCGCCGCGCCCGGCCGCGGTGTCGCCGAACCCGGCCATCCCGCGTCCGGCCGCAGGGTCGCCGAACCCGGCCATCCCGCGTCCGGCCGCAGGGTCGCCGAACCCGGCCATCCCGCGTCCGGCCGCGGGGTCGCCGAACCCGGCCATCCCGCGTCCGGCCGCAGGGTCGCCGAACCCGGCGACCCCTCAGGTGCGTCACGTGCCCCGACCGGCGGCGTCGGACCCTTCCATCGAGGTCGCGGCCGTGGCCTCCGAGGCCGAGCCCGCCCTCGAGGCGATGGCGAACTTCCGCATGGCCGAGTCCGCGCTCCAGCGCAACGACACGGCGAGCGCCGAGAGACTGGCGAAGAAGGCCGTCGACGGAGATCCGAGCCAGGTCGAGTACGTCACGCTCCTCGCGTGGATCCGCGCGCTCCGTTCGAGCGACCCCAAGGCGATCGACGCCTCGATCGCGACCATCACCGACGTGCTCGAACGGGAGCCGGATCTCGTGCGCGCGCTCCTCTACCGCGCCAAGCTCTACAAGCGCCGGCACAACGCGGCCGCCGCGCTCGCGGATCTCGACCTGCTCTTGTCGATCGATCCCGAGCACAAGGAAGCGCAGAACGAGGTGCGCGCGCTCCGCGTCAAGAGGTGATCCGCGTGGGGTCGATCCCGAGCCCGCGGGCGACCGCGTCCCCCAGCGCGACGGCCGTCGGCCACCGGTCCTCGGGCCGCTTCGCGAGCGCGCGCGCGAGGACGTCGTCGAGCGCGGGGGGAGCGTCGGCGAGGAGGTCGCCGATCGGGGGCGGCGCCGCCTCGACCTGGTCCATCCGCACGAGCAGCTCCGTCCGACCCTCGGCGGGGAACGGCGGCCGGCCGGCGAGCATCTCGTAGAGCACGATCGCGGCGGCGTAGAGATCGCTCCTCCCGTCGAGCGCCTCGCCTCTCACCTGCTCGGGCGACATGTACGGACCGGTCCCGGGCGCGTGAGACGTGTCGGCGGGATCCACACCCTCGCCGTGGAGGAGCGCGATGCCGAAGTCGGCGAGCTTGACCACGCCGTCGCGGCGGATCATCACGTTCGAGGGCTTCACGTCGCGGTGCACGATCCCGAGCGCGTGCGCGGCGCCGAGCGCGCCGAGTAGCTGCTCGAAGTAGGAGAACGCCCTCGCGGGCGCGAGGCCGCGAGGGCCGGCGCCCCCGGCGAGTCGCGACCGCGCGAGGTTGCGCGCGATGACGACGTCGAGCCCGTCCCCTTCGACCAGCTCCATCGCGAGCGTGAGCCTTCCCGCCCGCTGGACCGCGCCGCCCGGGTCGAGCGACGCGCGAGCCACGGCAGCGAGCGGCGTCGTCTTCGACGTGGCGGGCGGAGGCGTCCACTCGAAGAGGTCGTGGAACCGCACGACGTTCGGGTGCTGGAGGCTGCTGAGGGCGGCGGCCTCGTTCAGAAAGAGCCGGCGGATCTCGGGTGTCAGGCTCGCCCGCGGTCGGAGCTGCTTGAGCGCAACGGCCATGGGCGGCTCCGCCGCGCGTGGACCCGTGGGCGCCAGGAACATCCAGCCCCGGTACACGACCCCCATGGCGCCCGAACCGATCCGGCGATCCACCACGATCCGGGCAGAACCCCGGTCGATCTGGGTCCCGGGGCCCATCTCGGGCGCCTGGACGCGGTGGAGCCGCTTGCACGAGGGGCACACGACCGTTCCCGTTGTCCAGGGAGCTCCGCACGCGTCGCAGACCCGCACCGGCTCACGATAGCGCGAAAATCTCACCCTACGGGAAACGCCGACCCCCTCGCGCGATACGAATCATTCGCTATGATCCGTGAGAGGATGCTCGCCCCCATTCCCGACTTTCGCTACGTGGGGCTCGCGCACTCGCACCGCCGGCGAGCGTTGCTCCCCGCCGTGCTCGCAGCCGGGGTGACGTTCGGGGGGGTCGTTGCGCTCGCGCCCGACGCGTGGCCGCTCGCCACGGGGCTCTCGGCGCTCGCGGGGCTCTCGGCGCGCGTTCTGTCGCGTAGGCGGAAGCCAGCACCGGGGGGGCAGGACGTCGCGATCGTGCCCTGGGGCGTCATCGTCGAGCCGGACGATCTCACGCGCGTGCTTCGCTGGGCCGCGGTACGCGAGGTCCGGGTGGAGACGCGTCACGTGAGGGACAACGGCTCCACGGCGAGCGTGTCTTCCCTCGTCACGGTGGAGACGGATCGCGAGGTGTGGGTCGGCATCACGTCCGGCGCGGCGCCGCTCGACCGCCTGGTCGTCCACCTCGACGCCTACGCGGCCGAGCAGGCGCGGCCGATCGCCCTCGATCTCGATGGAGGGCGCGAGGGGCCGGGCCCGGTGGAGCCCGAGGTGGAGCTGCTCCTCCGGAGCGCGCAGGAGATCCTCGACTCCGCGAGCGGCGCGAGCGCGCTGGATCTCCCGCCCGGCGGGTACCGGTCGATCGCGGCGCGCGCGCCGTCGGATCGCGCCGTCGCGCTCCTCCGAGCCATGCTCGTCGACCGGGAGACGAAGGCGCGCGACCCCCGGGCCCTCGCGGCGGTGCTCGCCGCGATGATCCAGGCGACCGCCCTCGTGGGCGAGCTGCTCGAGCTCGTGCAGTGTCCCCATCCCCTCGTCGCCGCGGTCGCCAAGCAGGCCGCGCGCCGCCTCGGGGCCCCGACGAAGTGGACGGGGACGCTGGAGGAGGTCGTCCCCTTCCTGCGCGGTGAGGACGCCGAGGCTCTCCGCGCCTGGTTTCCCGAGGCGCCGCTCGTCGCGCCTGGGTGACGGCCCTTTTCCCTGATCCGTGGTAGGTGTGCACCCGTGGCGGACGACGAGCGCACCGTGCCGGAGGATCTCGGGGGCAGCCGCCTCGACAAGGCCGTCCAGGCGCTCTTCGGCCTCGACTCGCGCGCGCAGACGCGGAAGCTCATCGAGGACGGCCGCGTACGGAAGAACGGGCGCCGCGCCCCCAAGGGCGCGCTCGTCGACGCGGGCGATGTCCTCCGGATCGAGGGGGAGGCGGTCTCGGACGCCGGCTCGGCCTGCGTCGCGTCTCCCGAAGCACCCCTCGACGTGGTCTTCGAGAGCGACCTCGTCGTGATCGTCGACAAGCCCGCCGGCATGTCCACGGCGCCCCTCAGGGCCGGGGAGACCGGGACCCTCGCGAACGCCCTGCTCGGCCGCCACCCCGAGCTCGCGGGCGTGGGGTACTCGGCGCGCGAGCCGGGACTGCTCCACCGGCTCGACCGTGGCACGAGCGGTCTCGTGATCGCCGCCCGGACGGGGGACGCGTTCGTGGAGCTCACGCGGGCGCTGAAAGAGGGCGCCATCGCCAAGCGTTACCTGGTCGTGTGCACGGAAGAAGGATTGCCCGACGAGGGCTCGATCGAGATTGGCCTCGCGAATCACCCCAAGGACCAGCGCCGTGTCCTCGCCTGCCTGCATCCACGCGACGTGATGCGGCTCGCCCCGCGCGCGGCGACCACGCGCTACCGCGTCGATCGTCGCGCGAACGGACTCGCGCTCGTCTCCGTCTGGGCGCCGAAGGCCCTCCGACACCAGATCCGGGCGCACTTTGCCGCGATCGACCATCCGCTCCTCGGCGACGACCTCTACGGCGGCCCGCCACTTCCCGCGGCGTGCGCGCGCGTCGGCCACGCGCTCCACGCGTGCCAGGTGACCCACGAGCACTCCGATCCCCAGCTCTCCTTCGACGTGACGTCCCCGCTGCCGGCCGATCTCGCCGCGCTGGTGGCGTGACCGCATGGAGCTCGGTGCGCTGCGGGCGCACGTCCGGATCCGGCTCGGCCTCCTGGCGGCCGCGGCGGTCCTGGGCGCGATCGCGGCGCTCGCGCGCGCGGTGACGCCGAGAACGGACGTGGAGGGCCTCGCGGACGCGCTGGGGCAGGCCGCCGCGGGGGTCGTCGAGGTCCGCGACGTGCGATGGGAACCTTCCCGTGGATGGGTGCAAGATACAATCTTCGGACGCCGCTCGCTGTTCCTCGCAAGCTCCGTGAAGGGGGGACCGCGCGACGTGTACCGTGCGCTCGTCCGGGTCACGCCGGAGGGCCGCGTGCTCGGCGTCGGCGGAGTCCACAACCTCACGCAGACGCCCCTCGGCGACGATCGATCCCTGGTCCTCCGGGGCGCGAGGGCCGCGTTCGCAACCGCCGCGTTCGACAGGATCGCGAGCGTCACCCTGCTCGACCTCTCCGGGGAGGGCGCCCAGAACACGACCGAGCGCGCCACCGATCGCCTGATGGCGTGGATCACCAACCTGCAGAAGACCGGCGCGGGCGCCGGCGTCGGTCGCGTGGACGTCACCCTCGAGCAGCCCGCGGCGCACGTCGGCCTCAGGCTCGAGGAGGGCGCGCTCGCGGTCGAGCTCGCCGAGGACGAGGCGGGTAGCTACAAGCAGGCGCGCCTCGACTACGCTCGGAGCGAGATCGCGCCCGCCACGCCCGGCCTCCACGTCCAGGCGGGGCGCCATCTTCCGAAGCGTCCGATCTTCTGGGCGGTCGACACCGTGCGCGCCGTCCCGTGGATCGGCCCGCGGCCGATCGCGTGGCTCGAGGAGCGGGCGTTCGCCGTCAAGGACACGCTGAAGCGCGTGACCTACACGGCGACGACGAAGGACGAGGCGCTCGCGGCCCTGCCCGAGCCCGCGCGCGTCCTCGATCCGCGCGACGCCGCCATGGACACGGGCCACTGGCCGCCGCCGGACATTCGCTCGATGTGGAAGACCCCGAAGCCCGGCGAAGGCGTCTGGGAGGCGCCGAAGCCGCCGTGGCTGAAGCAGTCGCCCGGCGTCCCTGGTGCGGAGCGGCCCCCCACGGCGTTCATGCGCACGTTCGTCCGACCCGACGAGGATCGGCCGTATGCGGAGGTCCTCCTCGTCGCGATGGACATGCGTCAGCTCGATCTCGACATGGAGGCGGGCGTCGAGGACCCCAAGCCCGCCACCGGGCCGCCCGGATCGGGCCGGATCCCGCGGGATCCGCGGATCTACACGCGCGTCGCCGCGGCCTTCAACGGCGGCTTCAAGACGGAGCACGGCACGTACGGCATGATGGTCAAGCGGCGCGTCCTGTTGCCTCCGCAGCCCGGCGCGGCCACGGTGATCGTGACGCGCGACCAGCGTGTGGGCCTCGGCACGTGGGGCAGCGGCCACGACGTCGGTGGCGTGGAGGACGTGGACGCGCGGGACATCGTGTCGTTTCGCCAGAACCTCGATCCGCTCGTCGACAACGACAAGGTGAACCCGACGGGTCGCACCCAGTGGGGCTTCACGCTGCCCGGCACGACGATGCAGACCGAGCGATCCGGCTTGTGCGTCACCACGGCGGGCCACCTCGTATACGCGTGGGGGGACGACGTCAGCGCGACCACGCTGGGGAAGGCCATGAAGATGGGCGGATGCATCTACGGCATGCACCTCGACATGAACCCCCACCACACGGGGCTCGCCTTCACCGCGATCACGGAGATCAAGGGCAAGAACTACAAGGCGGAGCTCCTCTCGACGCAGATGGAGATCTCGCCCGATCGCTACATCGAGTACGCCCCGAAGGACTTCTTCTACGTGCTGCTGCACGACCCGGCGCCCCCGCCGATCGACGGCGTGGAGCTGGCGCCCGATCGCGGTGTGCAGCCCGCCCCCGCGTGGGCCCCGGGCGTATGGCGTGCGCGGGTGCAGGGGATCGATCTCACCTGGATCGACGGCGGCCGCGCGCAGTTTCGCCTCCGCGCCGGCAAGAAGGAGCCCGGCGCGGCGAACGCGGACACCGAGCTCGACAGCGATGACGCGCACCGCGTCGTCCTTGCCGCGCTGCTCGGCGTGTCCCCGGAGAAGCGGCCCCGCGGCCTCGCGACGGCGGGGAAGGTGGCGCACGCCATGTCCGGCGCGCCGGGCTGGGGTCTCCTCGTCGCGGAGGCGGACGGCTCGCTCTCGATCGAGGTGGACGCCCGGGCGCTCCCGTCGCGCGGCGACGCCGCGGAGGTCCCGATCCTCTTCGCGCGCGACGACACGGAAGCGCCGCGGAAGGGCGCCGAGGTCGGACCGGAGCGGCCCGAGATCGGCGCGGCTGCGCGCGGCTCGCACGCGACCCTCGCGCTCGGCACCACGCGCGGCGACGCCGTGGTCCTCGCCCGAGGTGGACGCGCGGAGGATCTCGCCGCAGCGCTCGCAGCGGCGGGGTGCACGCGGGCCGTGCTCCTCGATCGCGGGTCCCCGGCTCCGCCCACGATCCACCGCGCCGGCACGGACGCGTCGCCCCGCGCCCACTACGACGAGACCGCCCTCTACGCGATGGGCTCGCCCCTCCGCCCGCGCGGGTTTCGCTTCGTGCCCACGAAGCCCGCTCCCCTCCCCAAGCGCTGAACCGTCACGAGGGACGGCGGGCGGTCACGCCGCGCGCTCGCGCGCCTGCTCGATCAGCGTCTTCAACAGGCCGAGCGCGCGCGCGTGGAGCTGCGACACGCGCGGTTCGCTCACGCCGAGCTTCTGCGCGATCGACTTGAACTGCACGCCCTCGAGGTAGTGGCTCCGGATGATCATGCGCTCGCGCTCGGGCAGCCTGTCGATGGCGCGCGCGAGGTCCGCCTTGTCGAGCTCGGTCTCCATACGGTCGAGGGCGGTCGGCTCCTCCGACTCGTGCGGTAGCATTCCGATGCCGCCGGGGATGTCGTCGAACCCCACGACCGCCGCGCGCGCCGACTCGGCCGACGCCGAGGCGTGGAAGCGGGCTCGCCGGGTGAGCCAGTCCTGCGTGCGGAGCTCGTCCACGATCGCGCCGCGGATGCGGATGCGCGCGTACCACTCGAACGCCGGCCCGACGTCGCCCTTGTTCTTGCGGAGCGAGTCGATCAGGCCGAACGTACCCGCCGCGACGAGGTCGTCGCGGAGCACGTTCGGCGGCAGCTTCTTCAGGAAGCGCCCGACGGTCTTGTGGACGAGCGGCATGTGCCGGGTGACCTCCTCCGCGCTCGGGACGTACGCCGCTGTCCTGTCCTCCGAACCGTTCTTCCGTGGCTGCATGTCTCGCTCCTTCGCCGCGGGACCGCCGCGACGGAGGAGGCCATTGCGCGCGGCGTGCCACTTCGAGAAACGGACGCAAGATCGCGGATCAGCCGGGAATCCTCGCAGATCGCGGGCGGAGGCGCGTGCGGGGAGGGTCGCCGAGGACCCCCCTGGCGCGCCCGCGATGGTCGGCCGCCCGCGCTCCGCCGCCCGTGCTCCGCGGGGCGTCGCCCGCGCTCGCCGGTGGCCTCGCCCTCGAGCGGTGCCCGCGGAGACCGCTGGTGTCGTCAACGACCCAGGGGGTCGCGCGGGACCTACTCGCCCTTCGCCTCGGCGGCCGGCGCCGTCGGAGCCGAAGGTGGCGTGGCTGGAGGCGGCGCCGCGGGGGGAGGCGCCTCCGGTGACGGTCCGGCGGGCTCCGCAGGTCGGGCAGGCGCCTCGGTCGGGGCTGCGTCCACCTCGCTGCCGCCCTCGATCTTCGACTCGGCGTGGACGTCGCTGACGCCCTCGTCCGCCTCGGCGCTCGGGGCATGGTAGCGAGGTGGCTCGCCGGGCTTCGAATGGTCGACCCAGTACGCGGGCGTGGCCCGAACGTCCATGTGTACGAAGACGCTGTTCGGGTAGTAACCGCACCCCGTGTTGTGAAGGGTGCGACAGAAGTCTCGCACCGCCTCGTTCGGGACGCCCACGACGCGAAAGTCGATCGCGCGGCCGTGGTTGTGGTTCGAGTGCAGCGTGGATTGCGAGGGAGCGTACGGTCGGAACCCGCTGATGACCTGGAGCTTGCGGCTCCCGAAGTGGTCGGACACGACTCCGAGCAGCGCCACGAGTCGCGGGTCGATCGCGTGCTTCGCCCCGTTGACCGGCGAGCGCATCAGGTGCTCGATCTGCTTCGCGGCCGTCGGCGACTGGCGGCGTCGGCGATCGCGGATGCGCAGGGTGAGCTCCTCCTTGGTGGCCACGCGCGAGAGGTGCGCGACACCCGGCGTCTTCGGGCGGGCGCCCCAGCCTGCGCGCGCCGCGGGCTGGGTGCGTGCGCCAGCCAGGCCGTGGGCCGTCTTGGTCTTGGCGACCTGCCTTGCGTTCGCCCCGCTCGCGCCGGGCGGCTGAGCGGCGGTCGGGATCGTGAGCACGTCGCCCACCCGGAGGTGGCGCGCGTTGCGGAGGTGGTTCGTCTCGAGGATCGCTCGCACGGTCACGTGGTACCGGTTCGCGATCGCCTCGAGCGTGTGCCCGCGCGCGATGGTGTGCTTGACGTCCGCGCGCGCGACGCCGGGGCTCCCCAGGAGGAAGCAGGCGGCGACGGACGCGGAGAGGAGGCTCGCGGGCAGGAACCTTTTCATCGTGGCGACCTCATACCGCATCCCTGGCCCGAGGCCAGCGGAAGATCGCGCAGTCCGTTTGTGCCATGAGATCATGACGTTGAAGTGAGCTCCTCGCGCGCCGTCTCGCCTCTCTGCCCGTCCGCGGGCAGAGGAGCCGGTCGGAAAACCCCCGAGTTTTTTGACGTTGCCCCGAGCGGGGTGCAACACTTTCCGTCGTAGAGGGCGAGCAGCAGATGGCGGAAGGCAAATACCTCGTCGGCGTCGACATCGGAGCGAGCTCCGTGAAGGTCGTTCAGCTGAAGGAGTCGCGGAAGAAGCTCACCGTCATCCGGTCGGGCTACGCCGACCTCCCGCCGCAGACGATCATCGACGGGCACGTCATGGCGACGAGCCACGTGGTCGAGGCGCTGCTCAAGATCTGGCACGACGGCAAGATCTCGCAGAAGGACGTGGCCATCGGTGTGTACGGCCAGTCGGTTATCGTGCGCAAGCTCACGCTCCCCATGATGACGAAGGAGGAGCTCGACGAGCAGATCGGCTGGGAGGCCGAGCAGCACATCCCCTTCGACATCAAGGTCATGAGCATCGACTACGAGGTGCTCAAGCGGCGTCCGGAGGCGTCGCAGATGGACATCCTGCTCGTCGCCGCGAAGAAGGACGAGATCAACGACTACGCGGCGCTGCTCCGCGAGGCGAAGCTCCGCCCGATCGTCGTCGACATCAACGCGTTCACCATCCAGAACATCTTCGAGAACCAGTTCGGGCTTCCGGAGGAGGGGACGATCGTGCTCCTCAACGTGGGCGCGGCCGTCACGTCACTCAACATCATCGCGGGCGGCGTGAGCGCCTTCACGCGCGAGATCACCAACGCGGGCACCTCCATCACCGAGGAGATCCAGAAGCAGTGCAACGTGCCGCACGAGCAGGCCGAGGCCTACAAGTGTGGTGGTGGGCCCACGCAGATCGTGCCGCAGGAGGTCCATCAGGTCATCCAGGCCGGGTGCGATGGGCTCGCCGGCGAGATCCAGCGGTCGCTCGACTTCTACCTGGCGACGAGCGGCGAGCAGGAGATCGGTCGCATCTTCGTGTCGGGAGGGAGCGCCTACCTCGCGCCGCTGTGCAAGGCGATCGAGAAGCGCGCGCGGGTGCCGGTCACGGTGATGGATCCCCTGACGAACCTGGGGTGTGATCCGAAGTACGTGAACGAGCAACAGCTGCGCTCCAAGGCGGCTCAGTTGGTCGTCGCGCTCGGCCTGGCTCTGCGCTGCGACAAGGAACGCCGAGCATGATTCGCGTCAACCTGCTCCCCCAGAAGAAACAGGCCCGCCGGGGCGGCGGCGCCTCCGCCGACACCGGCGGCGATGGTGGGAGCCAGCTGTGGCTCGCCGTGGTGCTCGGCGCGCTCCTCGTCGAGGTCATCGCGCTCCTCTTCGTCTACAAGACGATGAACGATCAGCTCGCGGTTGTGACGAAGAAGAACAAGGAGATCCAGGATACGACCGAGGAGATCGGTCGGCAGATGGCGAACCACGAGCAGATGAAGGCGCAGCTCAAGGCCCTGCGCGATCGCGAGGACGCCATCCAGAGGCTCCAGGCGGCGCGCACCGGTCCGACGAGCGCGTTGCTCGAGCTCTCCAAGATCCTGACGCCGGGTCGTGGCCCGACCGTCGATCGCGACAAGATCGAGCAGCTCAAGCGCGACAACCCCATCGCGGTCCCGAACGCCAACTGGGACACGCGGCGCCTCTGGCTCCTCCACTACGAGGAGGACCAGCGGAACGTCAAACTGAGCGGCATGGCCCGCGACGGCGAGGACGTCTCCGAGTTCCTCAGGCGTCTCACGCTCTCTGAGTTTTTCGCGGAGGTGAAGCTCCTGCCAGCCACCAAGGCGATGGACGCGACCAGCAGGATCGAGCTCGTCAAGTTCGAGATGAGCGCGAAGGCGAAGTACTGACATGGCCGGGCTGACCCTCAAGACCAACCTCTCGCTCGGCGCCAAGATCGCTGTTGGCGTCGTCCTGTCCGTCCTGGTCGGCGTGGGGTATTACGCCGTTCTCCACACGGAGATCGCGACCAAGATCGACTCCGCGAAACAGAGTACGGCGACCCTCGAGGCGGCGCTCGTGGCGCAGCGGCAGGCGCAGGCGACCTACTTCGCGGATCGCGACGAGCTCGCGATGCGGGAGCAGCGGCAGCGCGATCTCAACAAGGTCCTTCCGGCCGACACCGAGGCGGCGTCGTTCCTCTCGGCGCTGCAGCAGGTGTCGAACATCGCCGGACTCGACCTCGTGGCCTGGGAGCCGCTCGAGGAGCGGAGCGAGCAGTACTTCGCCCGGGTCCCCATGAAGATCGAGATCAAGGGCCGCTTCCACCAGATCGGCAAGTTCATGTTCGAGGTGGGCAAGCAGGACCGCATCATCAACATGGAGAACATCGAGCTCTCCGATCCGAAGGCCACCGGCGATGACGTCGTCCTCAAGGTCAAGTGCCTCGCGACGACGTTCCATCTGCTGAAGGAGGTCGCGCCTCCTCCCGGAGCGCCCGGAGCGCCCGGCACACCGGCGCCAGGAGCCCCATGATGAAGACGGCGTTCGTCCTCGGTTTCCTGGGCATGGCCACCCCGATCGGTGCCCTCGTGGTGGGCTGTGGAGGGGACAAGAAGCCGTCCGGTGCCGCGGCCGTCGATCTCGCCGCCCCCGCGGTGCCCACGGTCACCGCGACCGCGCCGCCGAGTGCGCAGCCGGCGGCGCCCAAGGTGCGCCACCAGGAGAGCGACTTCGTCGAGAACGAGCGCAACCGCGATCCGTTCCGCACCTTCAACGCCATTCTCGCGCCGTCCGACGACCGCGCGCGCGGAGCGAACATCCAGACGACGACGCTGCTCCAGCAGTACGGGCTCGACGAGCTCAAGCTCATCGCCGTCGTGCAGTCGGGCGACTACCCGCGCGCGATGGTCCTCGATCCGACCGGCAAGGGGTGGGTCATCAAGAAGGGCGACTACCTCGCGAGGCCCGAGGTCGTCCACATCGGGGGCGCGAACGGCACCGACTACCAGGTCATCTGGCGCGTCGATCGCGTGCGTGACGGCGAGGTCGTGCTCCGCCGCGAGGACCCGGCGCAGCCCGGCATACCCCCGGTCACGCGCATCCTCCCGCTCCGCCAAGAGGGCGAGCGAGCGGCCGAGAAGCTGGAGAACTGACCCTTCCCGCGGTCGCGACGCTCGTTCCTCCCCGCCCGGGGCGAGAGCGGCGCGCTGGGAGGCGTCCGTGCGGCCCTCCCGGGAACCGTGCGGGAAAACGTCACGACAAATTGGGCCTTTCTCCGGTTAGCACTCTACCGTCGCACATCGAGGGCT
Organism: Myxococcales bacterium; assembly: GCA_005777185.1. Taxonomy (GTDB): domain Bacteria; phylum Myxococcota_A; class Polyangia; order Polyangiales; family Polyangiaceae; genus SXNL01. The sequence goes on along the minus strand of SXNL01000133.1, from coordinate 3,563 downwards.
CGACGAGGTCGCGCCGAAGCGTGAGGAGCGTGGGATGGTCTGCAATTCGCGTGGAAGATCGAGACTTCACCGGCTGATCCTGGCCGCGTTCGGTGCCGGCGCTCTGGCCTTGGTCGCGCCGACCGCGAGCGCGCTCGACGCGGTGAATCATGTGCGCGAGGTCAAGGTCGCCGCCGAGCGCGACGACGCGACCGAGATCGAGGTGGCGACGGCGAGCCAGCCGGCCTACACGCTGCGCGTCGAGGCGCAGGGCAAGCGCCTCGTGCTCGACATCCCGAACGCGGACGTCGCGTCCGCCGTCCAGGCGATCACGAGGCAGGCCGGCGTCGTCGGCGGCGTGCTCGCGCAGGAGTTCAAGACGGACGCAGGCGCGATGGCGCGCGTCACCGTGAACCTCGTGAAGAACGCCTACTATCGCGTCCGCGTCGACGGATCGGCGCTGAAGATCTCCCTCCGCGCGGCCGAGACCACGGGCCCCATGCCACCCGCGATGTTCGACAGCGCCAAGGAGAAGGGCGGTGGCAAGGCCGACGCGCCGACCGCGGAGCTCGTGAGCGTGAAGTTCTCCCGCGACAAGGCGTGCCAGGGCGCGTGCGACAAGGTCAGGGTCCAGCTGTCGCAGGTCCCTGCGTATGCTCTGAGCTCGTCCGGCAGCAAGCTCAGGCTCGAGCTCCGCGGCGTGCGCGCGACGGGCTCCGTCCTCGAGAGGCAGGACCTCGCCCGCGAGAAGAGCACGATCCGCTCGGTCACGACGTCGTACGACGCCGAGCGCAACGCCACGCTGGTGGACATCGATCGCGCCGGTGAGGGCTCGGGCGTGCTGTCGGTCGAGGGCAACACGCTGGTGTGGGCCTTCGAGGCGAACGCGAAGCCCGCGCCGATCACGAGCATCACGATGCAGGGCTCGCGCAAGGTGACCACGATCGCGCGCGATCCGTCCCCCGGAGAGACCTCGAAGATCGAGACGAGCATCCTCGGTGGCGACGGCCCGGGCGGGGTCAAGGTCGAGACGATCGGCGGTCAGGAGGCCGGCTTCGTCCAGTCCGTGAACGCGCAAGCCGCCCGCGGCTACACCGGCCGTCGCATCGACCTCGACCTCAAGGACGCCGACATCCACAACATCCTCCGTCTCCTCGCGGACGTCGGGCGCGTGAACGTCGTCACGGCAGACGACGTCAGCGGCACGATCACGATCCGGATGCGGAACGTGCCGTGGGACCAGGCGCTCGACGTCGTGCTCCAGGCGAAGGGCCTCGGCATGGTGCGCTCCGGCAACCTGATCCGCGTCGCGCAGCTCTCGCAGCTCCAGAAGGAGCGCGAGCTCCGCATCGCCGCGCTCAAGCAGGAGTACGAGCTCACACCGCTCGAGACGCGCCTCATCCCCGTGAGCTACGCCACGGCCGACAGCATCCAGCCGCGCACGCGGGAGCTCCTGTCGCCTCGGGGCACCGTCGCGGTGGACGAGCGCACCAACGTGCTCATCGCGCGCGACATCCCCGGGAACCTGAACAACATCGAGGAGCTGGTGCGGTCTCTCGACACGCAGACGCCGCAGGTCCTCATCGAGGCGCGCGTGGTCGAGGCGACGAGCCGCTACCAGCGCGACATCGGCATCCAGTGGGGCGGTGACGCGAGCTTCACCGAGGCGGGCGGCAACCCCACGGGCGTAGCGTTCCCGTCTTCGTTGAAGACCGCCGGCGGCGCGTACGACGGGCAAGCGCCCACGCAGGGCATCTCGCCCCTCACCCCGAGCATCAGCACGCCCAACTTCGCCGTGAACCTCCCCGCGGCGGTCGGAACAGGCCGAGGCGCCGCGGTCGGCTTCTCGCTCGGATCCATCGACAACAACTTCAACCTGAGCCTCCGCCTCTCGGCCGCCGAGGCGAGCGGCCTCCTGCGCGTCGTCTCGAGCCCGCGCGTGCTCACCCTCGACAACAGCGAGGCGCGCATCAACTCGGGCACGCTCATCCCCTTCGCGCAGATCTCGGCGCAGGGCGTACAGACGACCTTCCAGGAGGCCAAGCTCCAGCTCCTCGTGAAGCCGCACGTCACCGCCGACGGGGCGGTGTCGCTGAGGGTGAAGGTCAACCGCGACGAGCCCGACTTCAACCAGACCTCGCCGCGCGGCGATCCCACCATCCTCAAGCGCGAGGTCGAGACGGACCTCCTCGTCCTCGACGGGCACACGGCGGTCATCGGTGGCATCTACACGCGAAACACCGGCCGCAACGTCGACCAGGTTCCGTTCTTCGGCGACATCCCGATCCTGGGCATCCTGTTCCAGCGCCGTCGCGCCAGCGACATCCGCCAGGAGCTCGTCATCTTCATCACGCCGCGCATCGTGAACCGCGCCGAGGCGCTCGGTCGCTGACGCGTGGCCGACGAGTCCTTCCCGGTCGAGGTCGATCAGCGCGGCGCGGTCGCGGTGTGGACCATCGCGCGCGCCGATCGCATGAACGCCCTCAGTCGAGCGACCCTGCGCGCGCTCGGCGGCCTCGTACGCGAGGCCGTTGCGAACCCGTCGATTCGTGCCATCGTCATCACCGGCGCGGGTGATCGTGCGTTCTGCGCGGGCGCGGACCTCAAGGAGCGTCAGGGCATGACGGACGACGACGTGCGCGTCCAGGTCGAGCTCTATCGCTCGGAGCTCGGGCCGCTCGATCGCTCCCCGAAGCCTGTGGTCGCGGCGATCAATGGCGTCGCACTCGGGGGCGGGCTGGAGCTGGCCCTCGTCTGCGATCTCCGGGTCGCCGCCCCGCACGCCGTCCTGGGGCTGCCGGAGACGACGCTCGGGATCATCCCCGGTGCCGGCGGAACGCAGCGCCTCCCTCGCGTCGTCGGCGAGGCGCGCGCGAAGGAGATGATCCTCCTCGCCCGGAGGCTCGGCGCGGAAGAGGCTCTCGCGTGGGGCCTCGTGAACCGCGTTTCGCCCGCGGGCGTCCGGGTCGTGGACGACGCCGTGGCCTGGATCGCGCCCATCGCGAACGGCGCGCCCATCGCGCAGGCCGCGGCGCTCGAGGCGATCGATCGGTCCTTCGACACGACGCTCGAGCTCGGCCTCGAGCTCGAGAAGGTGTCGTACGACAAGACGCTCGTGAGCGCCGATCGCCGGGAGGCGCTCCGCGCGCTGGCCGAGAAGCGAAAACCCGCCTTCACCGGGAGGTGACGCCCCGGGCTAGCCGCAATGCCGATCGGCTAGGCGCGATCCAGCGCAAGAGAAGGGGTGCCCCCACTCGCGGCGCTGCGCGCGTCGGTCTCCCCCAAATCGCGCGCTACGCGCGCTCAAGAGCTGTCCAACAATTGCCCGGGGCTGCCCTTCGTCAACGTCAACGGGAGAGGGCGCGCGCAATGTTGGACAGCTCTTCAGGGGGAGACGAAGAGGTTCCGGGAGCACCGCGCAGACCTCACCCTCCCGGCCTCCCTCTCCCTCAAGGGAGAGGGAGGAGCGCGCGTGCTCCGCGCAGACCTCACCCTCCCGGCCTCCCTCTCCCTCAAGGGAGAGGGAGGAGCGCGCGTGCTCCGCGCAGACCTCACCCTCCCGGCCTCCCTCTCCCTGAAGGGAG
>SXNL01000018.1 GCA_005777185.1 Myxococcales bacterium | reverse complement strand
TCAACGGGAGAGGGCGCGCGCAATCTTGGACAGCTCTTCAGCGCGCGAAGTGCACCTTCACCGGCTCGGTCCACCCCTGGATCGCCTTCCCGCTCGGATCCTTCGCGGGCACCCACCCCCGCCTCCGGAGCGCGCACGTCTTCGCGGCGTCCACGAAGGCGGGCGGCGCGTTGTCGAGGAGCTGCAGCTCCACGAAGTTGCCGCTCGCGTCGACGAGCACCTTGAGCGTGACGGTCGTCGCCTCGATGCGCGACCGATCGATGTCCGGCGGGAACAGGCACTCCCACTTGTCGGGGCCCACCTCGGCGGGCGTGCCGGGTGGCCTCGGCGGAGGAGGCGGCGTCGACACCAGCGTCACGGGCGGCGGCGGGGGCGGCGGCGGCTTCACGGCCACGGGCGGCGCCCTCCACGGCGGCGGACGCGCGACCGCCTCGGCCTCCGCCGGCTGCGCGAGCGCGAGCCGCCTCGCGCCGGCCTTCCGCGCAGCGTCGAACGTCTGCGTGACACGCGCGTAGGGCACCCCCTTCTCCGCGGCGACCACGACGCGGGTCTCGGGCTCGGTTGCCAGCGCGCGGCGGATGCGCTCCTCCACGGTCGCCTCGGGGATGTCCTGCCCGTCGAAGAGGATGGCGCCGCTCTTCGCGAGGAGCACGAGCACGGCGTGCTCGGGTGTCCCGTCCGCCCGGCCCGGCGGGGCGGCGGGCGGACGCTCGGGCTCGCACGCGGTCACGCCGAGGAGGCTCGCCAGGAGGAGCGACGCGATCGCGGATCGGGCCATGCTCGGATCGTACCCGCGCCACCGGGCCTGGCCAAGTCGGCGTTCAGCCGGGCTGCCTCTCCACCGTCAGCCTCTCCCCGTCCTCGCGCACCTTCCGGTATCCGAACATGTGGAACACGTCGAGCGGGTACACGCTCGCGACGTGCGTATCCACGATGAACCGGGACGGATGCCCCACGTCGCGCGTCACGCCCGGCAGCGCCGCGAGCAGCTTGTCGAGGTGCATGTGGCGCAGCACCGACGACGTCGCGAGGCGCGCGCGGCTGACCTTGCGGCCCCAGAAGAAGCCGTCGTCCCCGAGCCCCTGGTAGAGCGGGAGGATGACCATCCCGTCCGATTTCGCGCGGATCTCCCCGTTCCGGTCCCGCGCGAGGAGCTGACCCTTCACCGCGTGATCGAGGCATCGGAACCCGGGCTCCATCCTGAACTCGTCCTTCGCGGTGATCGCGTGGCGCGACACGACCTCGAGCCACGGCGGCAGATCGCCGCGCTTCTCCTCGAGCACGCCGCGGCTCCGCCCGAGCTCGGGGGTCGAGCCCTTCTCGACCAGACCTGCCTGCTCCATCGCGAGCCAGAGCACGGCCTCTAGGTTGTCCACCGAGCCGGGATCGTCGTGCTGGCCGCCCTCGCACCCGAACGTCACGCACCCGCGTCGCGTCCAGTACGACGACAGCACGCCGTCCACCTGCTCCTCGAGGCCCATCACGACGGGCAGCGGGAACGCCTCCACGAACCGCCGCTGCGGCAGCGTGTCGCCGAACAGGACGAACGGGATCCCGTGCGCGCTGGACGTGTGGAAGTCCCCGAGGAAGATCTTTCCGCGCGCGTACCCCATGGCGCCCTCGATGGCGCCCAGGAGCTCCTTCAGCTCCCTGTCTTCCGGGTCCGGCTTCGCGAGCGCCTTCACCTCGGTGACGCGATCCTCCTGCCAGAGTCGGTTGAGGTCCTTCTTCTGGTAGCGCACGCCCATCTGGAGGGCCGCGAGGTTGCCAGCGAACACCCACAGGTCGCCGGCGAGGTCGATCCCGCCCCTGCCGAGGCGCGCGAACACGCGCCGCGCCGCGAGGATGCCCGCGGGCTCGTTGCCATGGACGCCCGCGACGACGATCAACGTCGGGCCGGGGCCGTCGCCCTGGGCGTGGCCGATCTCGCGCTTCTCGATCTTCATCCGCGGGCGCTCCGGGACCGGAGAGGTCGTCACTTCAGTCATCGTCGTCTCCAAAGCGGCCCCCGGCCAAGTCCCTGGTCGATTCTTCCTCGAGCACCTTGGAGGCGATCTGCACGAAGTTCTCCTCCGTGAGGACCGCGACGATGTGCCCGTCCTCCACCACGGGGAGACACCCCACGCGCTCCTTCTGCAGGATCGCGACAGCCTCCAGCGTGGGCGTGTCGGGCGTCACCGTGGGCGGATCCTTCCGCATCAGATCGGCCACGCACGCGGGCGGCTTCGACCCCGGCCGCTGCGTCGCGAGCTTCTGGTAGTGCTGCAGCACCGCGCCGTACGACACCATCCCCATGAGCCGGCCCTTGTCGTCCTCGACGGGGACGTGGCGAAGGCGCTCCCAGCCCATCACCTCGGCCACGAGCTCGATCGGGTCGTCGGCCTGAACCGAGAGGAAGTCCGTGGTCATGTACTGCGACACCTTCTGGTGCCCGCTCGTGGCGCTGTCGTTCTCGTCGAGCTTGGCCTCCGGCCACTCGCTGACCACGTCGCCCGTCTTCTGCCGCGCGATCGTCGCGGCGACGAGCGCCGTCATGCGCGCGCCCTGGGTGCCCCGCTCCTTCATGGCGGCGAGCGACTTCAGCATCCACTGCGAGCCCGTCTGGTGCGTGCGCACGCGGCGCTCGACGATGCCGAGGTACCGCTTCGCGTCGGCGGAGTCGATGCCCGCCCGCGCGAGGCCGGCCTCGGCCACGGGGAGCAGCCTCTCGAGCACCAGCTCGCGCGCGCTGATGTCCTCGCCGTCGAGCCACGTGAAGCGCGCGCCCGCGCCCTCGCGCGCGGCCGCGTAGAGGTTGGCCTGCGCGTGCTCGAAGGGGAGGCGCAGGGTCACGTCGTCCTCGGTCACCTCCATCTCGCGCATCATGCCGAGCCAGAAGGCCGCGTTTGCGATCTCGTCCGTGATGGTGGGCCCGGAGGGCAGCACCCTGAGCTCGATGCGGAGGTGAGGCTTGCCGTTCTCGGAGATGCCATAGCAGGCGCGGTTCCAGCGGTAGATCGTGCCGTTGTGGAGCCTGAGCGCCCTGAGCTCGGGGATCTTGCCCTCGTCGAGCGCCCCGAGCGCGTCCTCGACCGCGTCGGTGCCGACGAGCGCCCGGAAGCGCGCGATGTTCTCCTTGTACAGGTCGGCCGCCGATCCCTTCAGCCACTGCCGCCCGAACGAGACGCGCCCCACGTGCTCGCGCAGGTGGAGGCCCGGCGTGCGGATGTCGCACGCCTGCTCGAAGAGGGCGATGCGCGTCTCGCTCCACAGGCGCCGGCCGAACAGGAGGGGCGAGTTCGTCCCCACGGCGAGCACCGGCGCGAGGAGGAGCTGCGCGATGTTGTACACGTGCGCGAACCGGTCGGGCTCCGTGAGCTGGAGGTGCACCTGGAAGCTCGCGTTACACGACTCGACCATCACCGAGTCGTGCCGGACGATGAGCTCGTCGATGCCCTTGATGGAGAAGTCGTAGGCGCCGCCGCGCGCGGCGTTCATCGCGCGGTTGAGCGTCTGGTACCGCGGGTTCGGCACCATCATGTCGAGGCCGAGGTCGGTCTTGCCGATCGTCGGCAGGATGCCGCAGAGCACCGTCCGCATGCCGATCGCCTCGGCCGCCTCGCGCGCCTTCGTGTACAGGCCCGCGAGCTGCTCCTCCATCGCGGAGAGCCCCCCGCCCGCGAACGGCTGCGGGTCGGCGTTGATCTCCAGGTTGAAGAGCCCGAGCTCGGTCGTGAAGTGCGGATCCTGGAGCCTCTCGAGCATGCGGAGCGCACCCGGCGCCGGGTGGTAGCCGCGATCGACGAGGAAGATCTCCTGCTCCGCGCCGATGCGCGACACGCCGTGCTCGAACGTGCCCTCGTCGGCCATGCGCTCGAACGCGCGCAGATCGGTGAGCAGGGTGCGCATGAACGCGCGCCGCGCGTCACCCTCGAGCTCGCCGTCTATCTTCTTGTGCTCTCGCGTCATCGGGGTGTCGTCACGCCTCCTTCGTCCACTCGCCCAGGTACCTCGGCATCATGGCGCGCCAGGTCACCCAGTCGTGGTCCCAGTCCGGGCCCCACGAGTCGACGAAGTTGGGGATCTTCTGTGTTCCGAGCACGTTGGCGAGCTTCCAGCTCTCGCCGATATTCTCCCATTTTCCTTCGCCGGTGACGATGTGAATGTACCTCGTCCGGAGGATGTCGAGGTGCCTCCCCTCGAGGTGCGGCACGAAGAACAGGGGCGACGACACCTTGAAGAAGTCCGTCGCCTGCCCCTCGTTCCAGCGCATGAGGTCGTACGTGCCGCTCATCGAGAGCGCCTTGTGGAAGAGGTCCGGGAACCGGCACACCATAGCCGCAGCGTGAAAGGCGCCGATCGACGCGCCCGCCGTCCAGATCCCGAGGGCGTCGTTCCTGCAGTCGCGGTGGATCGCCGGCACGACCTCGTGCTTCACGAACTGGTGGAACTGGTGCTGCATGTACATCCGGTGCTCGGGGCTCGTGCTCTTGTCGAACCACGCGCGCCCGCCCACGCTGTCGCACGAGTAGACCTTGATCTTGCCCGCCGCGAGGAGCGGCTCGAGCACGCGGATCATGTGGAAGCGCTCGATCTCCTCGGCGTCGCCGCCCGCCGTCGGGAAGACGAGGACCGGCTGCCCCGTCTCGCCCCAGCGCGCGAGGGTGGCTTCGCAGCCGATGCGGGACGAGTGCCAGCGTGATTTCAGGAACATGGGGCGCGGCTTTAGCCCGGGGTGTCCCCAGCGTCCAGTGCCGGGGCACTTGCCCTCCGTTCCCGCCGACCCCGGCACACCCTATGCTCGTGCCCGATGCCGACCAGCCCGCGTCTCCGACCGCTCCGCGCTCCCCTCGCATTCGCGCTCACGCTCGCGCTCGGCGCGTGCCCCGCGCCCGAGAGGCCACCCCGTTTCACGCCACAACCCCCGGGCTGCGACGTGCAGGTCTTCCAGGATCCGCCGCCGATGCCGACCGACAACGTCGGCCCCGTGATGGCGTCGTGCAGCGACGCGACGGTGGCGGACTGCATGCGCACGCTGAAGGACAGCGCGTGCAAGCTCGGCGCGGACGTCTTGTGGGGCGTCGACCCGCCGGAGGTGAAAGCCGGCAAGATGCACCTCCACGGGCGGGCGGCGCACACGAAGGCGCCGTAGGTTCAGGCGAAGGCGACGCCCTCGAAGTCCTCTGCCCGGAACGGCAACGTGAGCCTCGGCTCCCTCGGGTGCTCGCCCACCACCAGCCGCGGGAGCGCGGAGAAGCGCGCCGGGAAGTAGTTCAGCTGGAACAGCGTGTTCATGGCGCGCCGCTCGGGATCGCGCTCGGCCTCGAGCGCGGCGCGTGTCTCCACCGGCCTGCACGCGCGGATGGCCTCCTCGACGGCGGCGGCGTCCCACGGCGTCGGTGACCAGGCCTCGTCGACGGGGCCCTCGTGGGGTCGTGGCTCGTTCCCGTGGATCCACAGCGGCGTCTCACCCTCGGCGGCGAACGGATCCGTGTACGCGCCGTCGAGCCAGACGTTGAAGTGCACGTGGGGGACGCTCCACGGGAACATCACGAGGCCGTCGAGCCCCGAGTAACCGGAGAGCGCCACCGGCTCGCCGCGCCTCACGACGTCGCCCGGGCGCACGAGGGCGCGCGCGAGGTGGTTCGAGGTCGTCACGAGGCCGCGGCCGTGGTCGATGAAGACCTTGAGACCGCCACGGTTGAACTCGCTCGAGACGCGCAGCACCTTCCCCGGCGCCGCCGCGACGACCGTGGTGCCGACGGGGATGGCGAAGTCCGTGCCGTTGTGGCTGTCGTAGGTCAGCGTGCCGCCTCGGAAATCCCGCACCTGCGTCTTGCGCACGGACCAGCCCTCCTGCCACGGGGTCGGTACGCGGTTGAAGAGGTTCGAGATCGGCACGCGGCGATCACGCCGACGGCGGCCCGCCCACGTCCGCAGGCTCAGCGACACGTCGAGGACGCCGAGGCTCGTGGCGTCGAACCGCGTCGGTGGGACCTCTCCGTCCCCGCGCAGCGCGATCCACGCCTCGCGGGCGCGCACCGGGACCGGCGACAGGCCGAACACCTCGCGCACCTGGAGGCGACGCCTCCGGGGCGAGGGCGCGTTGGTGGAGCTCACGCGTCCGATCCTCGCGCGACGGCGGGGCGGCGGCAAGGCGTTCGTTCAGGCCGCACCGCTCGCCCGCGGAGACCCGCTCCCCGCGAACGCCCGGGCGAGCGCGCCGTGGAAGGGGCGCACGACCACGCGGTCGTCACGGCGGGGGCAGCGGCGCACCGCCGCGGATCCACGCGAGGACCTCGCCCTCGCCCTCCGGGCTGATCCCGCCCGCGGGCATCTGGGGATAGCCTTGCCCCTTCAGGCGCAGCACGAGCTCGCTGGCGTCGTTCCCCGGCACGACCAGCGGCGGCGCGTTGCCGCGGCGGCGCGCGAGCAGCCGCTTCGCGTTCCCCACGTCGTCGCAGCGCAAGAGCGCCAGGCTCCCCGGATACCCGGGGCCCGCGCCGTGGCAGCTCACGCACGACGCGTCGATGACGTCGCGCTGCACGATCGAGAAGAGGGCCGTCTTGCGGGCGAGCGCCGCGCACCGGGCGGCCTCCTCGGGACTCGCAGCGGGCCTTACGACTGCCCGAGGCGCCATCGGCTTGCCGTTGCCGCGAAGCCGGTCGAAGAAGACGCGGAGCACCGTGCCGTTCTTGTCCTCGGTCATCCAGATCGAGCCGTCCTTCGCGACCATCACGTCGACGGGCGCGCCGAGCGGGTGCCTCGCGGTCTTGTCCCACCCGCGCACGATGTCGAGGGGCTCGCCCGACGGGACGCCGCGCACGTCGACCGGCACCATCACCAGCCTGTGACCGTTCGCGCGGTACCCGTGGTACGCGAGCACGAGCTGCCCCTTGTAGTCGGCGGGGAACAAGGGCCCCGTGTAGTACTTCATGCCGAGGGGCGCCGCGTGCCCGGGCAGCAAGAGCGCCGGGTTGCGGAACCGCGAGCAGTCCGCGGTCCTGTACTCCGGGCTGGCGACGCCGTTGTCGTAGCAGTAGGGGAAGCCGTAGTGGCCGTCCGGGTCGATGACGTTGAGCTCCTCGTGCGGGAGATCCCCCTCGACGTCGGTGAGCTCGGGCGCGTACTTGTTGATGCTGTCGCGCGAGTTCTCGCCCTGGAGGAGCACGTTCGACACGGGGTGCACCGCGAGCGCCATGGAGTTGCGTAGACCGCGCGCGAGCATCGTGTACGTCGGCGCGAGGCGGTCGGCGCCCGTCATCGCGTACCGTCGGATGCCCGAGCGATCGAGCGCCTCCTCGTAGCAGGGCGACCTGAACAGCCGGTCCTTCTCGCAGACGTCGGTCGCCGAGCCGGCGTTGACGTACATCACGTCCGGGTCGCGCCCGTCGAAGACGAACTGCTTCAGCGGGTGGCGCCCGTCGGGCGGGAGGCCCTTCACCACGAGCGTGAGGCGCGGGCGCGGCGCCTGGTCCGGATCGAACCGGAAGATGTCCTTCGGTGTCCCGACGTAGACCAGCTTGTCCTTCGGATTCACCTGGATGCCGCTGGGCTTGTCGATCAGCGAGAGCACCTGGGTCCGCGTGTACGCCCCGCCCTCCTTCTTGATGCGCCAGACCGAGCCCTTGTTGGTCGCCCAGCCGCCCATGTCCGCGACCATCACGTCCCCGCCGGGAAGCTCGGCCAGCCCGCGCGGGAAGACGAACCCCTTCGCGACGATGCCGACGCACACGCCCGGCGGCGTCTCCAGGTCGACCTTCGGGAGGTTGTCGCAGAGCCCGTCCGTCGTGTAGGCCACCTCCGCCTCGGGATCCGCGGCCTCCTCGGTGTCCGCCGAGCTGCAGCCCTGGTGGACGCCGACCGCCCCCACGACCGCGGGCACCAGCGCGAAGAGCATCAGCGAGGGCAGGGCCGCGCCCGACCCGCGTCGGATGGACGACATCGCATCATGAGAGCACGGATCGGGCTCGAAGGGTCACCTCACTTCGGGATCACCACGTCGATCTGGCAGGCCGAGTTGCACCCGTCGTGGTCCACGAGGTTGCCGTCGTCGCACTGCTCGCCGAAAGCCGACTGGATGACGCCGTCGCTGCACCGCGGCCCGAGCACGCAGCCGGGCGCGCACTTGCCATAGCCGCCCGTGTTGACGCCGTCGTCGCAGGCCTCGGTCTTCGTCTTGATGCCGTCGCCACACACGGCCGTGCAGGAGGTCTTCTCCTTCACGAAGCCGCGGAGGGTGAGCTTGTAGTTGCTCCCGGTGGTGCGACGTTCCGCCTGGAACAGATCGAACTCGTACATGCCACCGACCGTGAGCCCGAGCGACGCGGCCTTCGCGGCGTCGAGCGTGATCCCTCCCGCGGTCGGGGGGTGGAGGCCGCCGAGATCGACGGCGAGCTTGCCGTTCACGAACACCCACACGTCGTCGTCCCCGCGGAAGTCCAGCACCTCGCCGCCCTTGAACGTGAAGTAGTAGCGGAGCTCGCTCGTGAAGTGGAAGTTGTGGCCCGACGACCCGAAATTGCCGAAGCCGAGCCCGTCGATCGGGAAGAACGCAGAGTCATCGTACACATACGAGTCGTCGGGCTGCTTCGTCAGCGTCAGCGTCTTGTCGAAGATCGTCTTCTCGATCGCGGGGTTCTCGATCCACCAGGCCGCGAAGTCGGCCGCGCTCGTGAGTTGCTGCCCGTGGGCGCCGCTACCGGTCGTGGAGAGGAACGCGGGGAACCCCGTCGCGCCCAGCGTGGGCTGCACGAGCCCCGTGGTCTGCGCGCTGCCCCCGAACTTCTCGAAGTCCGGGTGGGTCGTGGGCGTGAAGTCCCGGTAGATGATCGGGATCGCGATGCTCGCGGGCAGGCCCGACGAGACGATCTTGCACGCGAAGCCAGGCTCGAGCTTGCAGGCGACGCTGCACCCGTCGCCGCTCCGGAGGTTGCCGTCGTCGCAGTCCTCGCCCGGGAGCCGGATCCCGTCGCCGCACACGGCCGCGCACGCGCCGGCGCACTTCGGCTCGTTCTCGCACTTCGGCGAGCAGCCATCGAACGGCCGGAGGTTGCCGTCGTCGCACTGCTCGGTCCCCTCCTTCTTGCCGTCGCCGCACACGGTGGGGACGCACACGCCGCCGGGGCACTTGAACCCGGGCTCGAGCAGACAGAGGTCGCTGCACCCGTCGCCAGCCTTCGCGTTGCCGTCGTCGCACTCCTCGTCGCCGACCGCCTTGGCGTCACCGCAGCCGGCCGGGACGCACGCCGCGCCGAGCACCGGGCACTTCCATCCAGGCTCGACATGGCACGTCGCGTCGCAGCCGTCGCCGGACAACGCGTTGCCATCCTCGCAGGTCTCGTCGCCCTCCTTGACGTTGTTGCCACACACGGGCTTCGGCGGCGGCGCCGACTCGGGCGCGCCGCTCTCGCCGAAGTCGGGAGGCGGGATCGCCGGCGGGGTCGTGCCTCCGTCGTCGCCCGGCGCGGGCTCCTGGAACACCGCCGTCTGGGAGGCGTCGGTCGCGCTGCTGCACGCCACCGCGAGCGAGAACAGGCCGAGGAGCGCCGCACCAGACCCCAACGCGTGGCTTCGCCGCATGACCGGGATTGTAGCATCAGCTGGGCAAACCGCGCCCCAAGCGTGAGGGCCAACGCCCTCGGTCCTCGCCGGAGTGTGCGGGCGCGTGGGCACCCGGGCGTCCGATGCGTACAGCGGTGGGCGAAGAAACCGCGCGCGCGGTAGCCACGGGCGACGGCACGCGCGGTGCCGTTGCCGGCACCCAGGAGGCCACGCCCATGAAGACCGTGATCGCAACGACCGCGATCGCCGCGATCGCGCTCGCCCTCGGGTGCGCGCCCGCCGACGAGAGCCCCGCGACCAACGCCGCAACCCGGCTCGAGGGCCCCGGAGCGTCGATCACCCGCGACGAGGTGGTCGAGCGCGCGCGCGCGTGGACCGCGGCGGGCGTCCCCTACTGCGGCGGCCTCCCCGGCGGGGGCGACGCGCTCTGCGGCGGCACCTGCAACCGCGGCGCGGGCGGCTCCGCGACCCGCCGCCTCGACTGGGATCGCTACCGCTCGGACTGCTCGGGGTTCGTGTCGTACGCGTGGGGGCTGGCGCCGCCGGGGCTGACGACGTGGACGCTGCCCGGCGTGTCGGAGCGCATCGCGATGGCGGAGCTCGCGGCCGGCGACATCTTCCTCTCGTCGTCGCACACGATGATCTTCCTCGCGTGGGCCGCGCCGGGCGTCGCGCGTTTCGCCGAGGAGGCGAGCTGCGGGCTCGCGGCGCGCGTCCGGGAGGCCCGCGTGTCGGAGGCGTCCTCGCGCGTGACCGTGTCGGGATGGGGCTCGTTCGAGGCGCGGCGTTACCAGGCGATCCGCGACGTCGCGGACGTGCCGTTCGAAGCGGCGCCGCGCCCGGACCGGGGTCCGTTCCCGGCGCTCGAGGTGCGGCAGCGGATCGGCTCGGAGGCGTGGATCACGTGGTGCGACGAGGGCGGACAGACCGAGCGCGTCTGGCAGACCGCCGCGACGGGCCCACACCCCGACGCCCGGTGGGCGACGGCGCTGTACGCGCAGGGCGTGGGGGCGTCCTGTGGTGAGCGCAGGGACGGTGTGCACCCGCTCGTGTTCCGCAGCCTCCGCCCCGGACAGCTCGGCGCGTGGATCGTCGCCTGCACCGGGCGGGATCACCAGGCCGCCGTGTTCCACGCGCAGGGCGAGACCGTGGACGACCGCCCCGCGGCGCCGTTCTCGCACTACGAGGCGACGGAGGGGTGCCCGTAGGGCGCTCGCCCCACCCACGCGAGCGGCGGATCGAGCTCGTGAGTGCACGCGGGCGGCACGGGCGGCGCGGCACGTCGAAGCCCTCCTTCGTAGCGTACCACGATCGCGTTCATCGCGCGGCGCGGCACGCGGCCAAGGCCGCAATGTAACCAAACCGTGACGGCGGCGGCGCGCCCGTTCGGCCATACTGGAACCTTGAGTCCTGCGGTTCGAGTGCGCTTCGCCGAGCGCGGAGCGTTCTCTCGCGAGCTCGACTCCGCCGTGGATGCCTATTTCGCCGCCGGCCCGCGCGGGCGCCGCGATGTCCCGCTCATGTACGTCAAGTCGGCCATCATCCTCGGTTGGTTCGTCGCCTCGTGGGTGGTGCTCGTGTTCGTGGCGGACGGGGTGCTCCAGGGCGCCCTCGCGGCCGTGTCGCTGGGGCTGTCGATCGCGGGCGTGGGCATGAACGTGCAGCACGACGCGAACCACGGGGCCTTCTCGCGCCGGGGCTGGATCAACGATCTCTTCGGCGCCACGCTCGACGTCATGGGCGTCTGCTCGTTCATCTGGCGCCCGAAGCACAACGTCGCGCACCACACGTTCACCAACGTCGCCGGCGTGGATCACGATCTCGACTTCGGGATCCTCGCGCGCCTCTCGCCCGAGCAGACGCGACGCCGCTGGCACCGCTTCCAGCACATCTACCTGTGGTTCTTCTACGGGTTCTTGCACCCGAAGTGGGTCTTCTTCGACGACTTCATGGTGCTCCGGAGCCGCCTCATCGGCGTGCACAGGCTCCCGCCGCCGGGGCGCGCGAAGATGGCGGGGTTCGTCGTGTCGAAGCTGTTCTTCATCGCGTGGGGCCTCGTCATCCCGGCGATGTTCCACCCGATCTGGCAGGTGCTCCTGTTCCACGCCGTCGCGGCGTTCACCCTCGGCGCGACCCTCGGCACCGTGTTCCAGCTCGCGCACTGCTCAGGCGACGCCGAATTCCCCGCGCCCGACGGCGGCCGCGTCGACACGGAGTGGGCCGCCCACCAGCTCGAGACATGCGTAGACTTCGCCCCGCGGAATCCCTTCGTCACATGGTTCGTGGGCGGTCTCAACTACCAGGTCGAGCATCACCTCTTCCCGAAGGTGTGCCACCTCCACTACCCCGCGCTCGCGCTCATCGTCGCCGCCGTCGCGAAGCGCCACGGCCTCCGCCACCGGAGCCACGCGACCCTCGCCGGTGCCCTCGGCTCGCACTTCGAACACCTGCGGCTCCTCGGCCGGCGGCCGCGGTTCGTGCGTGCGCCGCTCGCCGCGCACGCCGTGGCGGAGTGAAGGGCGAGGGCGACGCCCTCAATCGTCCAGCTCGTCCAGCGCCGTCCGGAGCTCGGCCTCCGCGTGCGCGTTCCGCGCGCGGCTGGCGGCGCCGATCCCCGCCTCGAGCCACGCCCGCGCCTCCTCGGGACGCGACAGCCCCGTGAGCATCGTGCCGCACATGAGGTACATCGCGACGTAGTCCGGGCTCCGCTCGCGCAGCGTCGTGAACGCGGCGAGCGCCTCGTCGTGGCGGCCGCACGCCTTGTACTCCATCGCGAGGCCGTACCACGCCATCGGATCGGTGGATCCCTCCCGCGTCGTCTTCTCGAGGAAGAGGAGGCGCTTGCTCATCCGATCGCCGCTTAGCACGAACGGGCGCGGTTTTCTGTCTTTACGTCGCGAGCGCCGTCGCACACAGTCGCGCCACCATGAGCGAACGCCTCGTCACCATGCTCACCGCCGAAGCCATCGCCGAGCGCGTCAAGGCGCTCGGCGCCCTCATCACCGAGGAGTACAAGGAGCAGCGCCTCGTCCTCGTCGTCGTCCTCAAGGGGAGCTTCGTCTTCGCCTCGGACCTGTGCCGCGCGATCGACCTGCCCCTCCGGATCGACTTCCTCGGCGTGCGCTCGTACGGCGAGGGCACGGAGTCGAGCGGCGTCGTGCAGATCACGAACGACCTCTCGCGCCCCATCGCGGGCGAGGACGTGCTCATCGTCGAGGACATCGTCGACACGGGCCTCACCATCGCGCACCTCATGGACCTTTTCCGCACGCGCCACCCGCGCTCCGTGAAGGTCGCCGCCCTGCTCCACAAGCCCGCGCGGGCGCGCGTCGTGGTGAAGGTCGACTACCTCGGCTTCACGATCGAGGACAAGTTCGTCGTGGGGTACGGCCTCGACTTCGCCGAGCAGTACAGGAACCTCCCGTACATCGGCGTCGTCGAGCGGAGCTGACACGACCTCCCGATGTCGCCGGCCTGGCGCGAGCGCCGAGCGAGGCGCGGTCGCGGCTGTCCTACCAGGGCAGCTCCTCGCCGTTGGCGTGGAAGAACCTGCCCGACGTCGCCGGTCCGAGCGTGTCCATCCGCGCGATGAGCCCGCGCGCCGCGACGTCCGGGCCGTCGTTCCCATTGCCGCCGGTCATCCGCGTGCGGATGAAGCCGGGATGGAGCACCACGACGGAGACGCCGCGCGGTGCGAGGTCGAGCGCGAGGCACTTGCCCGCCATGTTCATCGCGCTCTTCGACATCCGGTAGCCGTACATGCCTCCCGACGTGTTGTCGGCCACGGAACCGACGCGGCTGGACACGAGCCCGATCTTCGAGCCCTTCTTCAGGTTGGGCAGGAGCGCCTTGACGACGCGGAGCGGGCCCACGGCGTTGACGTCGTACTGGCGCTTCAGCGACTCGGCGTCGAGGTCCTCGAGCCCGCCCACCTCGAGCGTGCCCGCGTTGAGGATGAGCCAGTCGAGGTCGACCTCGCGCAGCCGCTCGCCCAGCGACCGAGCCGACGCGTCGCTCGTCATGTCGACCCCGGTCTCCACGCGCACGCCCTTCGCGGCGAGGGCGTCGAGCTCCGCAGAGGTCACGCGACACGCGGCGAGGACCTGCTCGCCGCGTCCCGCGAGCTGGGCGACCAGCTCGAGCCCGATGCCGCGGTTCGCTCCCGTGACGAGGATGTTCTTCATGGCACGACTCTACCACCGGCGGCCTGACACGGGGATCACGGGGAGAGCGACGGCAGAGGCGGCGTTTCCTCGCGAAATCCGCGTGGCACGGCGGGTGCTCTGGTCGAGCGGCGGAGGTCGACGAAGATGAAGCTCGCTTGGGTCACGGCGCTGATGGGTGTGGCGGGTCTGCTCTCGGGATGCGGGGCGTCCTCGGCGGAGACGACGAGCTTCGGTGGCTCGCCGCGCTCGTCCGAGGCGACGAGCAGCGACGGCAGCGGGGGCGGGACGTCCGAGACCACGCCGCCCGCCTCGCCGGACCCGGGCGGAGCGACGCAGGGTCAGTCCCAGGGGGGCCTCCTCACCGCGGGCACGTGGGACGACAACCGCAACTTCGACGTGTTCAAGAAGTTCCTGGGCTCGATGGAGGGCCAGACGAAGCGAGGGGCGCTCAACTTCAGCGAGGCCGAGCGCACGGCGGCCCGCGACAAGGCGAACGCGCCGCGCGGCCCGTCGCAGGAGGCCGACATCGCGCTCGTGCTCGACACGACGGGCAGCATGGGTGACGAGCTCTCGTACCTGCAGACGGAGTTCGACGCCATCGCGGCCACCCTCCACGAGAAGGTGCCGCAGGTGACGCCGCGCTGGAGCCTCGTGCTGTACAAGGACAAGGGCGACACGTACCTCACGAGGTCGTTCAAGTTCACGAGCGACACGGCCACGTTCCGGACCCAGCTCCGGGCGCAGGCCGCGGGCGGCGGAGGCGACATCCCCGAGGCCGTCGTCGACGGCCTCGGCGAGACCGAGAAGCTCGACTGGCGCAAGGACGCCTCGGTCGCGAAGATGGCGTTCTGGGTGGCGGACGCGCCCGCCCACCCGGGTCAGGAGCTCCAGCTCACGACGGCGATCCGCAACGTGCGCGACATGGGCGTCCACGTCTACCCGGTCGGCGCCAGCGGCGTGAGCGACACCGCCGAGTACCAGATGCGAGCCGCGGCGCAGATCACCGGCGGGCGGTACCTCTTCCTCACGGACGACTCCGGCGTGGGCAACACGCACAAGGAGCCACGCATCCCGTGCTACCAGGTCACGAAGCTCGACCGCGCGATCGTTCGTATGGTGAAGATCGAAGTGACGGGCCAGTACAGCGCGCCGGAGCCGAGCGAGGTGCTCCGCAGCGTCGGCAACCCGAAGGACGGGCGGTGCGAGACGCAGGGTGGGCCGACGATCCTGTACTGAGGTCGGCGGACACCGGACGGATCACCTCCTCCGCCTCACCTCCTCGAGCCGCGCCGCGATCCTCCCCTCCTCCCCCCTCGCCGTCGGCTCGTACCACCTCTCCCCCCGCAGCGCCTCCGGCAGGTACGTCTCCCCCGTCACCACCCCGCCCTCGAAGTCGTGCGGATACCTGTAATCCGCACCATGGCCCTCCGACCGCGCCAGCCGCGTCGTCGCGCTCCGCAGCTTCTTCGGCACGGGGAGCGCCCCCGTCTCCGCGATACGTGCGCGCACGCGGTGCCACGCGAGGGTGACCGCATTCGACTTGGGCGCGCAGGCCAGGTAGATCGCCGCGTGCGCGAGCGGGTACATGCCCTCGGGGAGGCCCATCCTGCGGAAGGCCTGGTCGGCGCTCGTCGCGACCACGAGCGCGCGCGGATCCGCGTTGCCGACGTCCTCGCTCGCGAAGATCATCATCCTGCGCAGGAGGAACAGCGGGTCCTCCCCCGCGTCGACCATGCGCACGAGCCAGTAGACCGCCGCGTCCGGATCCGAGCCGCGCATCGACTTGATGAACGCGCTCGTGACGTCGTGGTGCTGATCGCCGTCCTTGTCGTACAGGAGCGGCGCGCGCTCCTCGGCCTCGGCGACGAGCTCCACCGTCAGCTCCCCCACGCCGCGCCGCGCCGCATCCATCGCCGCGACCTCGAGCGTGCCGAGGGCCCGGCGCGCGTCACCTCCGGCGGCCCTCGCGATCGCGACGAGCACGGCGCGCGAGGCCGTGACGCGCGTCTCTCCGAGCCCCCGCGTCTCATCCGCGAGCGCTCGCTCGAGGACCACGGCCAGATCCTCCTCGCCCAGCGGCTCGAGGTGGAACACCTTCACGCGCGACAGGAGCGCCGCGTTCACCGAGAACGACGGGTTCTCCGTGGTGGCCCCCACCAGCGTGATCGTCCCCGCCTCGACGTGAGGAAGAAACGCGTCCTGCTGGCCCTTGTTGAAGCGGTGGATCTCGTCGACGAATACGATCGTCCGCTGGCCGTGGAACGCGAGGCGGTCCTTCGCCGCCGCGAGGATGTCGCGGAGCTCCGCCACGGTCCCGAGCACCGCGCTGAAGGAGACGAAGCAGGCGCGGGTCGCCTCGGCGACGATGCGGCCGAGGGTCGTCTTCCCGACGCCCGGCGGCCCCCAGAGGATCATCGAGGGCACGCGGTCCTCGCGGATCAAACGCGCGAGGAGCTTCTTCGCGCCGACCACGTGGCCCTGCCCGACATACGCGTCGAGCGTCCGGGGCCGCACGCGCTCGGCGAGCGGGACGGTGCGCGACCGCTCGCCGTCACGGCGTGCGGCGCTGGAGAAGAGTGTGTCCTCCGGCGCGGCCGATCCGGTGCTCCGACCGTGTGTCACCCTGCGTCGCTCCGCCAACGCCACGCAGCGTAGCACCAGGCCGAGGAGACCCGTGAAAAGCTCGAGCGTTCAACCTGTCACCCCTCGCCGCGCGTTTTCGATATGATGCGGCGAATGCGCGCCTGGCCGATGTTCGTCGTGGCTCTCGTGACGGCGGCATGCGCGGCGGCGCCGCCGCCCGAGCCGCAGGCCAAGCTCGTCAAGATCGAGGACCACCGCGCCGGCTCCTTCGCCGTCGACGTCGCCGAGCTCGAGATCCGCGCCGTGGGCGTGGACCGCTTCGTCCGCTGCCCGCCCGCGGCCGAGCTCGGCCGGGCCTGGTACCCGGAGCCGTTTCCGATCGACTGGCTCCCCCCGGACCCCTCCAAGCCGGCGCGCCCTCCCGCGGAGATCGAGCCCTCGTACTACCCCTCCTCCGCCTCGGACCGGCGCTCCCCGCAGGAGCGCGCCGTCGAGGACACGCACCGCGCGTTCCGCCAGTGCTACCGGAAGGGCACGGTCCGGGGGTCGATGGAGGGCCACGTCGCCATCGTGGTCCGGGTCGGCAAGGACGGGCGGCCCATCCGCGTCGAGGAGTACGCCGCGTGCGCGCTCCCGGCCGAGACGATCCAGTGCATGAAGGACATGGCAGCCCGCCTCCGGTTCGATGCCCCCGCCAACGGATCGGGCGCCATCACGATCCCGGCCAACTTCGAGAGCCGCGACGGCGCGCGCGGCTCGTCCGGCCCTAACGCCGCCTACACCGTGGGCGCCTACGTGACGATCGAGAGCGCTCGGCCGCTCTTGCACGCATGCGATCGCGAGATCCGCGTCAACCTCCGCCCCGTGGAGGCGAACGCCAGCATCACGCTTCGCGTCGTCTCCGACGGCCGCGTCGAGAACGCCAACGTCGACGCTTGGTCCGGCAACAAGGACATGGTGGCCTGCGCGGCCAAGGCCTTGACCACCCTGCGCTTCGACCCGCCCCCTGGCGGCGTCGCGTCGATCTCGACCAAGCTCTCCATCAACCCGAGCCAGTGAAGGGCGTGAGCCCGCCGCGCGCCGTCGTGATCCCGTTCGGGGTCCCCGACTCGGCGCGCGGCGTCGGCCTCGGGCTTGCTGCGCTCGTCCAGGGCTTCACCCGGGTGGCGGGTGGCGGCGTCGCGCTCGCCCAGCTCCTCGCGTCGCGGGAGGACGAGGCCGAGACGTCCACCGTGGAGTCGTTCGTGGCGCCGGCCGCGTGGTCGGATCTCGTGGGGCGGACGGAGACGGACGGCGCGGTGTCGATGGTCCTCACGGGCGCCTTCGAGCCGCCGACGCACGCGAAGGGGCAGCTCCAGCTCCTCTTGTTCGATCCGAGGAGCGGGGACACGCGCGCGTCCATCGAGGCGGAGGTCGACAGCGAGCGCGCAGGAGGAGCCATCCTGGGGGCGCTCGAGCACGTGTGGCGGAGCGTCGGCGGCGAGCTCGGGGCCGTGCGCGACATCGACGATCTCTCGTGGGACGCCCTCGAGAGCGTGCTCCACGCGGAGCGGTGCGCTCTCTACGATCCCGCTCGCGGCGGACCCCACGATCGCATGGCGGCGATGTCCCACCTCGAGCGTGCCGTGGGGGACGCTCCCGAGGCGAGCTTCCCCGCGGGTCGCCTCGCCGCGCTCGCGCTCGACATCGCGCTCTCCGACGGGGGCAGGCTCGCGGAGCCCGCCCTGCGGGCCCTGTCCCGGGCCTCGGGGGACGCACCCCGACGCCTCGATCTGGTCGAGGCCGCGGCCGCGCTCGAGATCCGGATGGGGCGTGCTTCGGACGCGGCGCGACGCCTCTCGGAGGTGCTCGAAAAGGAGGGGCCCGATCGGGCGGGACGCTCACGGCTCCTCGCGGCGCTCTCGGAGGCCCACCGTGCGAAAGGGCGCCTCGACGACGCGCGTGCGATCGTCCTCGGCGGGCTCGCCGAGGACGCCACGGACCTGTCGCTCCTGACCGAGCACGGCACGATCCTCCGCGCCACGGGCGACAGCATCGGCGCTCGCGCGCGCTGGCTGGAGGTCCTGGATCGCGCGCCGATGCACCCCGCGGCGTTCGTGCAGCTCGCCGACGTCGTGCTCGAGGACAAAGATCCGATCACGGCGCAGCGCCTCGTCGATCAAGCGCTCGCGTCGGGGATCCGCCACGCCGAGATCCTGCGGCGATCCCTCGCCATGATCCTCGCGACCGAGACGCCTGGCCTCGCCCGCGGGGCACGGGTGCGACGGCTCGCGGAGACGCTCGTCGCCGAGGCGCCGACCGATCCGTGGGCGGCCTTCACGCTCGCGCGCGCCCTCGCCGACACGGGCGAGCGCGCCCTCGCGACGCGCGAGCTCGCGCGGATCGAGCGCACCCTTCCGAGGAGCGCCGTCGCCGCGGAGGCGCAGCGCGGACGGTTCGCGCTCCTCGCGCCCGAGCGCGCCGCCGAGCTCGACGACGTGCTCGCGAATGCCTACACGGCGAGCGAGGACGCGCTCCCCTCGCTGTCGGCCCTTGCCCAGGACATCGCCGAGCAGCACGACGTGTGGCCCGGGTGGTTCGCCGCGGGGGTCGCACAGCGCCGGCTGTCGAACTGGGCCCTCGCCGAGATCGCCTTCGAGCGGGCGCTCCGATCGTCGCCGGGCTGCACGCCTGCGCACATGGAGCTCGTCGCGGTCCTGCTGGCGACGGGCCGCGGCGACGAGGCGGTCGTCCACGCGCGGCGGGCGCGGGAGCTCGAGGGGGACACGGCCCGCACCCTCGCGATCCTCGCGACGGCCCTCCTCGCGGCTGGGAGCCGCGACCACGCGCTCGAGGCCATCGATCGCGCGCTGGCCCTCGACGCGTCGGATCAGGGGCACCGCGAGCTGCGCGACAAGATCAGCCGGAGCGATCCCCCTCCTCGCCCGTCCGCGCGCGACGCCGGCGCGGACGGCCCCTTCGCACGCGTGCGCGCGCTCCTGGATCGCTTTCGCCGGAAGTGAGTCAGGGGTTGTCAGGCCCGCTCGGCGGCGGTGGCGTCGTGGCGGTGGCCGTCGCGGTCGCCGTCGGTGCCGTCGCGGTTGCCGTGGCAGTGGGCGTCGCCGTCGCTGTGGCCGTCGGCTCGGTCGTGGCGGTGGCGGTCGCCGTGGCGGTGGCGGTCACCGTGGGCGGCGTCACCGGCGGCCGCGGGCGGGCTGTGACGACAGGCCGCAGGTTCACCGCGCCCGCATCGACCTTCGCGTCGGCTGAAGACGCAGGGGCGGCTCCGGAGTCCTCGCTGACGGCCGCCGTGACGGCGGGCGCCACCGACGCCGACGGCGCGGCTGACGCCGTCGCGGGGGGCGGCGAAACCGACGCCGTCGCGCTCGGCGGCGTGGTCGGCGACGCCGTGGGGGTAGCCTGCGTCGTGCGGGGTGTCCCGCCGAGGAGATCGAGCTGCCACACGGCCACCACGGATCCGACGAGCACGATCGCGAACGCCGCCGCGATCCCGACCAGCATCCCGTTGCCCGACGTCTTCGGGATGACCATGTCGTCCACGAGCGATCCGGGCGCCTCGGCGTGGTTCGGATCGGCCGCCGCAGCACTCACGACTTCCCCGAGCGGGGGAGCGCTGGGCGAGCGGGGCGGCGGTGTGCTCGGCATCCTCCCCGGCGGCACGCTTGGCTGACGCGGCGGCGGCGTGCTCGGCTGGCGCGGGGGCGGCGTGCTCCCCATCCTCACGGTCGCGCCAGCGGTCGCCGTCGCGCCACCGGTCGTCGCCGCGTCGCGCGACATCACCATCGTGTCGCCGGACTGCTCGCCACCGAGCACCGGCGCGAGCGCCACGAAGGCCAGCGGCGCTGCGGCATCGCCCGGGGTGGCCTCGCTCGACGCCAGCATGGTGGCGGCGAACGGATCTCGCGGCGGCGGCGCCTGCAGCCCGCCCGGCCCCGAGAACAGGGGGTTCTGCCCGACCTCCTCCATCGAACCGCCAGCCTGCCGCAGAGCCTCCTCGAGGAGCTCCGTGGTCTGCTTCATCATCGTCGGCTCTTTGGGGAGATCGTCCTCGCTCCAGTCGTCGGAGGACGGGAACATGAGCCCGCCGCTCGCCGTACCGACCGGGGCCCGCGCGGCGGGCGCCGGGGCGCGGTCGAGGAGCTTCGTGGTCGGCGGATCCGGCGGGATCTCGGGCGACGACGAGGTTGCCGTCGGGATACCGATCCCCATCATTGTCGCCTTGCGGCCGTTGAGGCCCGCCACGACCGCGGGTACGGCCGCCGGAGGGGCGCCAAGGCCCCCCGGCGGTGTGGGCCGATGCGGAGCGGGGGCGGGCGCGGGGCGGGGCTGCGCGGCCGGCGTGGGTGGCGTGGGTGGCGCCGCGGCCGCCGTGGGACGAGGCGCGAGGACAGGAGCGGGCTCGGACGCGGCCCCCGGACGTCCAGAGACGGCCATGGGAGCGACGCCCGGCGGCGCGACGCCCTGCTGCGTCGCTTTGAGGTTGGCTTGCCTCCCGGCCGCGACCTGGGGCGGGGGCGGAGGCGGCTCCTCGCCCACGTCCGGCAGCGGCGCTACGGCGACGAGGCCGCGCAAGGTGCCATGCTCCTTGACCGGCATCTCGGTCTGCGTCACCGCCTGGGCGGACGCGACGGGCGCCGCGGCCCGCGCGACGGGCATGGAAGCCAGCGAGTCGGCGTCCATCTCCGGCTCGGAGAGGTACGCGCCCCCGGCGTCCGACTTCGTCGTCACGAGGCGGTCGATGAGCGCCTTCGACGCGTCGTCGATCTTGATGAACTTGACCCCCATCCCGCACGGCGACTCCGCCCCGGTCGACTGGCTCAGGTCCCGCTTCCACACCACGCGACCCACGCCGGAGATCACGGTCTTGTCGCCGGCCAGGCGGATCTCGAACTTCAGCAGCGTGCCAGGCGCAAAAGGTGTCGGGGTCTTCACGAAGAGACCCCCGCGGCTCACGTCATGCGAGTGGTGCTCGATGAACTCGTCGATCGTGGCGCTCTTGTAGCGGACGTTGAGCGAGACGACCTTTGCGCGTTTCTCCTTGCGCGTATCCTGGCTCATGAAGTCTCCCGGGTGCCCTGCTCCCGTGGCCATGCTATCCGACCCCGGCGCGAAAACGCCACCGGAGGGGCCGAGGGCCCGATTTTTTTGCCGATCTCGGGCACTGCGGGCATCCGCCCCGGCCGCCCGAGGGCCCCGGATCCCCTCACGAACCTCGGGCTTGCTGTACTAGACTGCGCCACGTGACACGCACCGCCAGCGAGTCCCGCGCCCACATGAGGCGCCCGATGCGGATGAAGGCGTCCGTGCTGCACCAGCGCGTGGGCTGGGAGCGCGACGCGACCGTGGTGGACCTCGGGCTCGGCGGCGCGGCCATCGCGATCGCCGAGACGCTCGTGGAGGGCGATCGCATCACGTTCTCGCTCGTCGCGCCGAACCTGTGGGATCCCCTGCTCATCGCAGGCCGTATCGCGTGGGTCCGACACGCCACCGGTCTCGATCCGGTCCATTGTGGGATCGCCTTCGAGTTCACGCACGCGTCGACGCTGTGGGCGCTCTTCGATCTCCTGGGCACGCTCGACTACGAGGTGTGAAGCGCGAGGTGTGCCTCGACGCGCGCGGCGAGCGCGAGCAGGGCCCCCTCCGAGCCGGGCGGGCCGAGGATCTGGAGCGACCGCGACAGGGGCGTCCCCGCGAACGTTCCGAAGGGGAGCGCGATCGCGGTCGCGTCGACGAGGTTGCCGAACTTGGTGAAGCTCTGGATCCCGCGCGCGAACGCCGCGCGGTTGTGCTTCGGCGGCAGGAGCGTGGTCGTCGGCGTCGCGATGAAGTGCCCGCGCTTCCACACGGCGGCGACGGCGTCCTGGAACCGGAACAGACGCTCCGACCACCTGTGCTTCTGGCGAAAGATCGTCATGCCCCCGATCGCGGTGAGCCCGAGCAGGATCCCCGTGTTCGGATGCACGCGCTTGTCGAGGCGGCCCCGCGCGAGGAGCCCGAGGAGGACGGCCGGCATGCCCTCGCGGAGGCGGAGCTCGTCTCCGTCGATGAAGTCCTCGAAGTGCGAGGCGAGGTACGCGTTGAAGAGCCGGTTCGTCTTGGACGGCGTGGGCAGGCGCGCGCGCTCGGCGCGGACGCCGATCGCGCGGAAGAGCGCGATGGCATCGTTCTCGAACGTCCCCCAGAGGCCGAGGTGCGCCTCGTCGGGCGGGTACACCACCACCTCGTCGGCTCGCATCTCCGGTGTACGGAAGCCCGGCTTGCGGAGCGCGGGAGCGAGCGCGTCCGTGACGGCGGCGGCCTCGAGCACCGTCCGCGCGAGCGGGCCCATGCCGCAGAAGGGCCAGAACAGGGGAGGCAGCCGGGGGAAGTGGTGCTGCTCGACGGGCCACGCGTCGTTCGAGAGGCGCATCCCGACGATCCCGCAGAACGCGGCGGGGGAGCGGATCGAGCCGCCGAAGTCGGTGCCCCAGTCGAAGGCCGCCATGCCCGACGCCACGGCCGCGGCGCCGCCGCCGGTGCTGCCGCCTGCGGTGCGGCTGAAGTCCCGCGGGTTCTTCACGGGGCCCATGAGGTGGTTCGCGCTCTCGGCCGAGAAGGCGAGGTCGCAGAGGTTGGACTTGCCCAGGAGCACCGCGCCGGTCCGCTCGAGCGCGGTGACGGCGTGGGCGGGCTCGCTCGGGATCCGCTCGCGGTGCCGCCACGAGCCCCCCGTGGTCACGATGCCCGGCGTGTCCCACACGTCCTTCAGGACGTACGGGATCCCGTCGAGCGGGCCTCCGAGGCCCGCGGCGGCGCGCCGCGGCTCCTCGAGCACCGTCAGCACGGCGCATAGCTCCGGGTTCTTCTGCTTGATCGCCTGCTGGCAGATGTCCGGCGTCAGGGCGCGGAGGCGCTCGATGCCGGTCGTCCGAGGCGCGTGCGGCGCGTGCGACATCGGTCAGCGCTTCTTCGCCTTCGCGGGCTTCCTCGGGAGATCGAAGGCGATCGTCGGCAGCAGCTTCTTGCGCCGCCGGTCGATCTCGCGCTGCAGGTTCTGCACGGCGAGCCCGCGCGCGTCGTAGAGGCGGCGCGGCTTCTTGTGGACGGTCGGATCGGAGAGGAGGGCGTAGGTGAGCCACGGGAACACCGCCGTGACGTCGCAGTGGACGTACACCGATCCCGTGGCCACGCTCTCGGCGGAGACCTTGCCCCACGTGTGCCCCTCGCCCGCCGGGCACGAGCTCAGGGCCCCGTTGTCGACCGGGTCGACGCAGAACTGCACGTCGATGTCGAAGCCGTGGGTAGGCACGCCGAAGATCTGGTCGAGGAGCGGCTCCCCCTGCAGTGTGTAGTTCTTGGGCACGCCGCCGCCCAGGATCCAGATGGCCATCGTCTTGCCGAGCGTCGCGAAGCAGTGGTGCTGCATCGCGCCCATCTCGAAGACGTCGTCGTTCACGTCGATCTCGAGCTTGAACGACGAGCCGAACATGCGCTTCAGCTTGACGATGTTGAGGAAGATGGAGCCGTCCTGGACGGCGCCGACGAAGATGGGGACGCCGTGGCGCCACGCCGTCGCGAGGAGCGACGGGCTCTCGACGCCGAGCGCGTCCTCCATCTGGGCGATGTACTTGCCGAGGAGGAAGTGGAGCTCGACCGTGGTCATCCTGCGCTGGAAGGCCGGCTTGAGGAGCAGGGCGCTGAAGAGCCGGTCGGTCTCGAGGAGCGTCTCCTCCCAGAAGCCGAGATCGTAGATGCGGATGATGCGCGCGAGCCGGTACTGGAGATCGCCGGCGACCGGGTCGATCTCCCGTATGCGGTGCCCGATGACGCGGTGCGCGTCGTGGTACAGGTTCGCGCCGGTCGTCGTGATGCAGTCGACGAGGCCGCGCTCGACGAGCGGGATGATCGACGACTGGTGCAGCCCGGCCGGCGTCATCGCGCCCGAGAACGTGAGGAACACGCACGTGTCCTCGCGCGAGCTGCGCCGCATGAGCTCGTACGCGGTGCGCTCCTGGCGGCCGACGTACGCGGGGAACATGCGCGTGATGATGTCGTGGGGGCGCTCCTTGCCCGTGATTCCGACGGGGTGCACGTTCTTCGCGCGCTCGAAGTCCCGGCGGAGACCTGCCCTCGTGGCCCCCGGCTCCGTGCTCTTGCCCATCGTCGCCCCGTTCATCCTCGATCCAGGCGCTCCGGGTCAAGGGGCAAGTGCGACTAGTTCTGCTCCCAGGCGATGCCGAACCGCATCGAGACGAAGGCGTCGACCGCGCTGCCCGCGAGGAAGTTGAAGAAGGAGTACGCGCCGATGCCGTACGTGAGCATGAGGCCGTTCTCGTCCTCGTTCGCGTTCTTGCGGAGGAGCGGCGTCATGATGCCCATCTCCGCGTAGGGGGAGACGTTTCCGAAGCTGTACTGGCCCGCGATGTAGTCCCCGTGCCCCGTCGTCCCGACGATGAAGTACGGCGAGATCGGGCGCGGCGGCACGGTGTACATGAGGCCGGTGCCCCACGACACGTTCTTCCGCTCGGAGGCCATGATCGCCTCACCCGAGATGTGGATGGCGACCGGGACGGGCTTCGACGGATCGAAGAGCGGCAGCCGCTTGAACGTCAGCCCCGTGTCGACGCCCACCATCGGCCCGGACTGGCCCGGCCGGTCGGCCGTGTTGTAGGCGGCACCCGTCTGCCCACGTACGAAGTACCGCATGCACCCCGTCGACAGGAGCGACAGCGAGGCCAGCACCCCGATCTGCAAGGCAAGGCGGTTCATGCCCGGAAACCTAATGCCCGCCAGTGCGGGCGCAACAAAGCAAACAAAGCCACCCACAGCCCGATCCAACCTTCCGGGTCGGCTCGGCCATGACTGGCGCAAAAATGGCGTCCGCGCAAGCACCGCGCGAACTGTGCTCCAGGCGAAGGGCCTCTCGGTCCGGACCGGAGCGCGAGGGGACCTCTCAGTCCCCTCCACACTCGCCAAGAACTCCAGGGAACTCCCAGGGAGCGCGAGGGGCCTCTCAGCCACGTCGCATCCAGGGGAGCGCGAGGGGGCCTCTTCAGCCTCCTCGCATCCAGGGGAGCGCGAGGGGGCCTCTCAGCCCCCTCGCATCCTGGGGAGGAAAGCGAGTAGCCGACAGGCTACTTGCCGTGAACCTCGGTGCAGCCCGTGGCGTACAGGCCGAGGATGTTCGTCTGGTGGAACTCCACCGAGTGGATCTCGGTGATGCCCGCCGCCTTCTTCGCGGCAGAGAGGCTCGCGTCGCCGAACGCGGCAGCGCCGAAGATGCCGGTCGCGCAGGCCTCGCCGCCCTTGTCGCCGGTCTTGGCAGCGCCGCTGACCTCGGCGCGGTCCATGCCGTGGGGAACCTGGGTGCCCGTGTAGAGGGAGCCCGAGGGATAACCATTGCCCTGGCAGCCGAGGAGAATGAGGGCCAGGCCCGTACCGATCGCAACTTTGTTCATAGGAATTCCTCCCGAAATGGGTTGCGGCGCAAGGCCGCAAACATCGTCCACGTTAGATTGACAAACTCGAGAACTTGTTTCCCCGCCGGTCTCTTCGCGTGGAACGCGCGCCCCGGGGGGGGAAAGCGACCCGCAACCTACACCAGTTTGGGCGAGTACAACCAGAAACCGACATGCGTTTCGACTTCTGGTAGGACCCGGGGTACTGCACGGGGCTACTGCTTCATCTGGGGACGTACTGCATCCACGCGAACTGCATGCGGGGACTCGTCCGGAGTCCAACGTCACGGTAACGGCAACCCAGGGGGCAGAAACGGGATCAGTTGCAGTGAGGCTCCGCCAGGGACGGGTCCTCGGGGTGCGGTCTCGGTGAAGTTGGGTCCTTTGGGCCGAGGAACGTCGAGCCGGAGGCCGAAAGTAAGCCCGCGGATCAGGTAGCTCGGTCCGAACCAGCGCCACAGGTATTCGGAATAGGCTCCGAAGTCCAGCCGAATTTTTCCGACGTGGATCCCGAGGTGCGCCCCGACCCTCGGGGAGAGCAGCTGGGCGCTGTAGTTCCCGCGGAAAACGTCGAGCGTGAGGATGGAGGTGCTGAAGTGCGCCTCCGGCTCGAACGGGCCCACACGCACGCCAGCGGCGATGGTGTGGAACAGCACCGACCACGCGAAGCTCTTCTCGCCGAAGATGCGGAAGTTCGTCTGCTGCATCCCCGTGAGGTAGAACCCCTTCACGGCCGGCGTCGTGATGCTCTGCCCCGCGCGGATCTCCAGCGTCCCGAGCTCGCGGTGTCGATCGTGCACCGAGCGGTACCACATGGGCCCGGAGTCGACCTGGAGCCCGAACTGCGCGCGCCTCGTGTCGAAGAGCTTCACGGAGCGCCGCGACAGGGTCGGCGCCTCTTCCTCCGTCACGTCGAGCTTCTCCGCGGCGCGCGCCTGGCGGGGCGCTCCGAGGAGCGCGAGCGCGGCTGCGAGCGCGAGCGCGAGGCGACATTTGCGGGCGAAGCTCACGGGGCCCCTCTACCACGTCTTCGCCGATGGGGGCCCGACGGTGATGGTGAGCGGCGTCCGCGCCGGGGAGAAGGCGTCGTCGAGCCTCGAGCCGTCCTGGTAGGTCCGCTGCGGGCCGTCGAGGAGGCGCGCCGTCGCGACGGCACGTCAGTCGACCACGGGTCCGAAGTAGGCGTCCGCGAACCGCCTCACGGTCCGCGTGATCCGCGAATCGCCCCACTTCGGAGCGTCCCGCACGTCGTCGAACAGGTGCGCGACCGAGATGACGAACCGGGTCACGTCGTCCCGCAGCTCGATGTTCCCCGTCCCCTTGAGCTTGAAGATGTACCCCAGCCGCTGATCCTTGCGCGCGAAGCGCCGGAAGATTTCCTTCTTGCCCTCGAAGTACGCGAACGCAGCGCCGCGCGTGCCGAACTGCCCCATCGACGCGACCATGCGCTCCTCGTCGTAGAAGTAGCCTGCGGGGAACGCCTCGTGTTCGGGGACGCCGAGCCACTTCTTCGCGAGCTGGAACGACGGCTGGTCGAGCGCGGGCCCCGGCGTCATCGGCTTCGAGCCGCCCGCGCGCAGGGCGAACTCGAGGAACTCCGTGCAGTAGAACTTCTCCTGCTCGTCGAAGCGAAAGTTCACGTCGAACTTCGTCTTGCGCTTGTAGTGGTCGCGCACGAAGTCGGCGACCTTCTGGCCGTCGACGCCCGGGGGGGGCTCGAGGACCTCGGCGTAGAGGTTCGGCGTCACGTACTCGAAGAGGCGGCGGCGCATGACCTTCCCCTCGACGTTGTCGATCACCCTCTCGTGGATGGGGAACGTGATGAGCTCGGCGTTGATCTCGTAGACCCACGGCTCCCCGTCCTCCATCACGACCACGCCGCCGTGCGTGAAGTAGTGGAACCGGTCGGGGATGAGCATGAACGCGTAGCTCGTCGTCTCCGGCGACTCGGTGAGGATGACCTGCCCGGAGCGGAGCGGCATCCCCGCGTAGGTGGGCGGGTGCGCCGCGTCCCTGCGGACGTCGTAGATGTTCACGCGGAGCGGCGGGCCCATCGAGCACCCGCTGGCGAACGCGAGCAGGGCGGCGGCGAGGGTGGCCTTGATGGTCGTGGTCATGGATTCCCTCCATCGGCGCGCGGCGCGCCAGCGTCGCCGGTCGCGGGGGTCGCTGCGAGCGGCGGTCCGGCGTCGACGGCCATGTTCGCGGGCGCCGAGGCGCTGGCCTCCATGGCTCCCGCTTCGGCCGTCGTCGCCGGCGACGCGTCGCCCGCGGCGAGCCCCGCGTCGGGGAGCCGCATGTCGTCGTCGGTGACGAAGCCGAGCGCGGACGGCGCGTTGGTCTGGCGGCGGAAGTTGGAGCGCTCTCCCGGCTGGGCGGGGGCGAAGGCCGCCTCGACCTCGCCGGGGATCTTCACGCAAGCGGTGAACGCGCCGAGCACGACGACGAGGATGCCGGCGGTCCCGAGCGAGCTGCGAAGGAGCGGTCGTGTCACGTCGCGCGCGAGCCTTAGTCGAAAACAGGCGCGGTGGAAAGCGCTCGACAGTAACCTCCGATCCGTGAAGAGGCTCCTGGCTGCCGTCTGTCTCACCACGCTCGTCGGGGCCGCCGGGCCAGCGTCGGCCCAGCTCCGCGCGGACGCCGCGATCGAGGGCGTCGCTCGCAGCCGGTTCCTCGGCGCGCGCCCGGAGGGCGGGAGCAACGCCGGGCCGGGCGCCGGCCTCGAGGTGACGGGGCACGTCGCGCTCGTCCCCCTGGTGCGCCTGGGGGTCTACGCGGGCGCCGAGGTCTCCCCGCAGGGCGACGCGGCCGCGCGACGCATCTACACCTACGGCCTCTCCGCGCGGCTCGCCTCGCCGTGGCCGAACGGCGATCTCCACGCGTGGCTCTTCACCGGCCTCGGGTACGCGAGCGTCGTGGCCCCGGGCTACGAGGCGACCCAGAAGACGTCGGCCGCGACCGCCGGCTCCGCCGTGCGCGTGGCGCCGGCCGGCGGTGGCTTCCTCGAGGTGCCGCTCGGAATCGGTGTAGGATACAAACTCTGGCGCCCCGTGGAGATCCTCGCGGAGGTCGGCGGCAGCCTCGCGTTCGGCGCGTCCGGGTCGCTCTACGCGGCGCGCCCGTTCACGGACTCGCTCCAGCAGACGGGCCTGCTTCCGTCGGCGGGCGTCGACCGGGGGGCCGTGTTCCTTCGCATCGGCGCGGGCATCGACTTCTGACGCGACGCCGCCTGTGGTACGTGAAGCCACGGATGGCCGTCAAGTCCGACAGACCCGCGGATCCGCTCGCGAAGACGAGGGAGCTGGGGAGCCCCGCCGGCCCGACGCCGGGGATCGCGGTCGTGGAGGAGCCCCCCGCGGCCCTTTCGCTCGTCGGGAGGACGCTGAGCGACCGCTACAGGATCGAGCGGCTCATCGGCGAGGGCGGGATGGGCGCGGTGTACCAGGCCGAGCACACGCACATGCGCAAGCGCATGGCCATCAAGGTGCTCCACCCCGACATGAGCCGCATGACGGAGGTCGTCGCGCGCTTCGAGCGCGAGGCGATGGCCGCGGCGCACATCGATCACCCGAACGTGGCGGCCGCCACCGATTTCGGCAAGCTCGAGGACGGCTCGTTCTTCCTCGCGCTCGAGTACGTCGAGGGCAAGAGCCTCCGCGAGGTCGTGTGCGAAGGCCCGATGCCGGTGGCGCGCGCGCTGCACGTCGTCCGGCAGATCGCCAGCGCCCTCGGGCGCGCGCACGCGCTCGGCATCGTGCATCGCGACCTCAAGCCCGAGAACGTCATGCTCGTCGATCGCGAGGGCGATCCCGACTTCGTCAAGGTGCTCGACTTCGGTATCGCGAAGGTGCCCATCGGCGAGGTCGCGGAGGCGGGCGGCCCGGCGCAGCCGGTGCTCACGCGAGCCGGGATGGTCTACGGGACGCCCGAGTACATGGCGCCCGAGCAGGCGCTCGGACAGCCGGTCGATCCCCGCGCGGACCTTTACGCGCTCGGGATCATGGCCTTCGAGATGCTCACGGGCAAGCGCCCGTTCGAGGACGAGAGCAAGGTGAAGCTGCTCGGCATGCACGTCACCGCGCCCGTGCCGTCGATGTCGAAGATCGAGCCGGCGGTGGCTGTCCCGCCGGAGATCGAGGCCATCGTGGCGAACCTGCTCGTGAAGGAGGCCACCGAGCGCACGGGCGACGCGCGCGAGCTCATCGAGGCACTCCAGTCGGCCGCGACTGCGCTTCTCGCGCAGGGAAAGCTGGGCGCGGAGGAGGCCGGGAAGATCGTACCCGCGGTCGCCACGCCGATCGGCTCGCGCCCCGACGTTCCGACCAGCTCGCGGCCGCCGGCGGTCGGGCTGGCCACGCCGCTCGCTTCCACGCACGTGAGCCACGCGGGGCGCCGCATCGACCCGAGGTGGATCGCGGCTGGCGCCGGCACGCTCGTGCTGATCGGCCTGGTCATCGGCGGGACGAGCGTCATCCGCACGACGAAGGAGCCCGCCCGTACCTTCAACGACCCGGAACCCCAGGTGGTCGCGATCGCGCCCACCACCAGACCGTCCGCGACCGTCGTGGAGACGTTGCCGAAGCCATCGATCGAGGAGCGCGTCCAGGCCGCCAAGCGCCTGCAGGAGAAGGGCGACTACGCGAGCGCGATCGAGAAGTACCGCGAGGTCGATGCGGAGCAACCCGCGCGCGCGGACGTCAACCGCGGCCTCTTCGACGCGTACCTCTCCACCCGGCGCCTCGCTGACGCGATGCGCGCCGCCAAGCCGATGCTCGAGGCGAGCCCCGACCTGGCGCTCGATCTCGCCGTGCGCATCCCCGTCCGCGACGCCGCCATCAACGTGAGCGGCCAGGACAAGGAGGCCGCGGATCTCGCGTTCGCCCTCCTCGAGCGCGATATGGGCACGATGGGCTACGACGACCTCTACGACATCGGCTTCGGCCGGTCGGGCGCCCAGTTCCCGGAGGCCGCGCGCCGCGCCCAGAAGATCCTCTGGAAGGCGGACGCACGCCCGAAGATGACGCCGGCGCTGTCGGTGGCGCTCGACGTCCAGGCCGCCGCCGGGGGATGCGGGGTGAAGGCTCACCTCGACCGGGCGGTCGCGAGCGGGGACGGCCGGACACTCGCCCTCCTGCGAGGCATCAAGGTTGGCCCAAAACCCACGGGATTTCGCAGAGATACACAGGCCTGCCTGCGCGACGACGTCCTGCCGAAGGCGGTGCGCGCCCTCGAGGCGCGCCTTGCGAGCGAGAAGAAATAGTCCAAGGGAGCCTGCAACTTTCGGGTCGCTCGGGCGTTGGAGGGCGACCCGATGACGTTCGAATCCCGACCGAAGCAGCCCGTGTTCGCGCTCGTGCTGGCCATGATCACCGCCTACGGCACGATCGCGGTCCTCGCCGGCCACGTCCTCAACCTTCACCGCATGCTGCCCGAGGCCTGGTACGTGACGCTCGGCCTCGCGTCGATCGTCGCGGTCCCGACGACGTGGTTCGCCGTGAAACCGCGCGCCGAGCACATCGGCGTCCTGCGCGCCCTCGGCGCGACGATCGCGAGCGGCCTCTTCGTCGGACTCGTCGCGGCGGCTTGCATCACCGCGTCGATGGGGGAGTGGGAGGTGATCGCGTTCCTGGGCACCCCCCTCCCGAAGAGCCCGGCGCTGTGGGTCGCCCTCGGCGGGATCCTCGGGGCGACCGCTGCCATCCTCGGCTGGGCCGCGCTGGCGTTCGGTCTCTCCAGGGTGCGGAGATCCCCCGCCGTGCTCGACGCGGAGGAGCGCCTCGGCGTCCCGGGCCTCGGCGTCGCGACCCTCGCCGCAGCTGGCGCGATCGTCCTCGCGACGGAGAACGAGCTGCCGGGCGCGATCGGCGTGTTCGGTTTCGGCGGGGCGGCGCTGGTCCTGCTCCTCGCGCGGGACTTCCGGCGCGCGGCGTTCGTGTGTCGCGTGTTCGCCGGCAAGGAGCCGTCGTGCGAGGTGAACTGGGACGTCGGCGCGAACGAGCTCGCGGCCCTGGCGCCCATCGCCGACGTGCGTGCGGGCGCGATGATCGTCGAGCGCACGCGCGAGAGCACGTACCGCGAGCCGGCGCGTGGACGTGGCCTCGTGCTGCTCGGCGCGACGCTCGCCGAGACGCTCGCGCCCATCAACCGCCGCGTGCTGCTCGCCTCGGTGTTCCTCTCCGTGGGCCTGGTGCTGTCCGGCCTCCGCGCCGCGTGGGCGATGGCCGATCTCGTCTGACGCAGATCCCGCCCTCAGGAACGCCCACCCACGGCTCCCGCGGGCGAAGGCGGGGCCGTGCGGACGGCTCTTCAGAGCTTGAAGCGCGCGCGATCCTTCTCGATGAACGCGACGTAGGCCTCCGATGGAAGGCGGGCCTCGATCTCGCCCGTCAGGATCGCCTCCTCGAGCTGCTTCTTGATGTCCCCGACGAGGCGGCTCGGCGCGAGGCCGAACGCCTTCATCACCGCGTCGCCGACGCCGGTCGGCAACGGCGGGAGCTTCGCGTCCTCCGCGGCGAGGGCCGTGATGCGTCCGGCGAGCTCCGTGATCTGCGAGAGGCCCTTGCGCTTCTTCTCCGGGCGCTTCGTCGTGATGTCGGCACGCGCGAGGCAGAGCAGGTCGTCGAGGTGCTCGCCGAGCTCGCGGGCGAAGCGACGCACGGCGCTGTCGGTCCAGGCCGGATCGTACTGGTTGGCGCGCAGGTGGTGGAGGATCAGGAAGCGCACGGTGTCCTTGAGCGCGGGCTCGTGCGCGAAGAGCGGGAGCCTGCGATCGAGCTTGTCGAACATGCGGGTGCCCACCTCGGCGTGGCCGAGGAAGTGGACCTTGCCGTCCGGCGAGATGGACCGCGTCTTCACCTTCCCGATGTCGTGGAAGAGCGACGCCCACCGCACCTCGAGGCGCGGGACGGCCTGCCGCACGACCTGCTTCGTGTGCTTCCAGACGTCCTTGTGCCGCCACTCGCCGTCGCCAAACCCCACCAACGCGTGGATCTCGGGGAAGATCGCCTCGAGCACGCCTGCCTGCAGCAGCACGTCGAGCCCGAGCTCGGGATCGCGGGCCATCACGACGCGGTCGAGGCGCGAGCGCACGGCGGCGCGATCGAGCGTGACGGCGGCGAGCAGGTCCTCGCGTCGGGCGAACAGCGGCGCGCCGACGAGGGCGCCCCTCTCCGCCGAGGCGGCGGCCTGCTCGAGCGCGTCCATCGCCGCGTCGACGCGGCCCGGGCTGGTGGGGCTCTCGGCCATGGGGGCCGGCCTCCTTACCACAGAAACTCGGGGGCTTCCGCCGGCGGCCCGTCTACACCGTGCGGAAAGGCCCGCGGGGGGGGATGATCTGTTCGTCAGGTGCGCTTTAGGGCGTGACCAGTGGCCGTTTTGCGGTAAGCCTGTACGGGGTGGAGGCGTACCCTTGAAGCGGATCCTTGCGAGCGTCTGTACGGTCGGCGGCTGCTTGGTCGTGATGTGGGCGTGTGGGGGCACCTCGTCGGGTGATCTGTTCGACGCGCCGGGAGGATCGTCGGGAGCGTCCGGCACCAGCGGCACCTCCGGCACCAGCGGCACCTCCGGCACCTCCGGCACCTCCGGCACCTCCGGCACCTCCGGCACCTCCGGCACCTCCGGCACCTCCGGCACCTCCGGCACCTCCGGCACCTCCGGCACCTCCGGCACCTCCGGCACCAGCGGCACGCTCGACTCGGGCACGGACGCGCCAACGACCGGGCCCGCGATCCAGTGCGGGGTGCTGCCCATTCCTCCGGCGACGACCCCCGTCCCGATGGCATGCTCCGGCGGTCCGATCTGCTGCAGGACCGGCGCCGCGGACTCGCCATCCTTCGCGTGCGTCGCGGACGCGCCCGCCTGCGCGGGCACGAACCCGATCCCCATTGCTTGCGACGAGGCGGGCGACTGCGCGCCGGGGCAGGTGTGCTGCGGCACACTGACGTTCGCGGGCGGCAACTCGCGCGTCTCGAAGGCCGCGTGCGACACCCTCGCGAACTGCTCGAACACCAACACCGCGATCATCCTGTGCGACCCCACGGGTCCCGGCCCGGTTTGCCCCGCGGGAACCGGACGCGTCTGCCGACGAAGCCAGGGTACGCTCCCCGGGTACAACCTCTGCTTCCAGCCGTGACCCCATGCGCAAGCTGATCTTCGTCTCCCTCGTGACCTTGGTCTCCGTGGCCGCGGCCTGCAGCGGCACGAGCTCCGGTGAGCTCTTCACGACCGATCCTGGCACGTCTGGCACGAGCGGCACGTCTGGCACGAGCGGCACGTCCGGCACGAGCGGCACCTCCGGCACGAGCGGCACCTCCGGTACGAGCGGCACCTCCGGTACGAGCGGCACCTCGGGTACGAGCGGCACCGTCGACGGGGGAGGCGGGAAGGACTCGGGCGGAGTCGTCGTTCCGACCGTCCAGTGTGGACCGCTCCCGACCCCGACCGCGACCTGCACGGGCGGCGACATCTGCTGCCGCTCCGGCGAGCCGGCGACGTTCGCGTGCACGACGCTCGCGGCGTGCACGACGGGCCTCGCGATCGTGTGCGACGACGCGGCCGACTGCCGCGCCGGGGAGGTATGCTGCGGGCAGCTCGGCGGGACGACCGGGCTGCGGATCGTCAAGACGAGCTGCGTCAAGACGAGCATGTGCAACTCGAGCGGAACCATCGTCATCTGCAGCCCCGGCGGGACGCCCCCGGTCTGTCCGAACGGCGGCAGCTGTCAGATGAGCAACACCAGCCTGCCCGGCTACAACATCTGCAAGTGACGCGAGGGCCCACGCGATGAAGAAGGTGACGTTCGCGACCCTCACGACGCTCTCGGTCGCTGTCGCCTGCGGAGGCGCGACCTCGGGAGATCTGTTCTCGGTCGACCCCGGCGCGTCGAGCGGCACCTCGGGCACCAGCGGCACCTCAGGCACCAGCGGCACCTCCGGCACCAGCGGCACCTCGGGCACCAGCGGCACCTCGGGCACCAGCGGCACCTCCGGCACCTCGGGCACCAGCGGCACCTCCGGCACCTCGGGCACCAGCGGCACCTCCGGCACCTCGGGCACCTCGGGCACCAGCGGCACCTCGGGCGACAGCGGCGCGTCGTCGAGCGGCACGATCGACGCAGGCCTCGTCGACTCGGGCGTGCGGGGCCAGAAGTGCGGTACCGCGCTCGTCTGCGCGCCACCGAACGGCACCTGCTGCGCCAATTATCCGGGCGGGGCACCGCCCGCGAAGCTCGCGTGCACCGGTCCGTTCGGCTGCGTGGGCGGCGTGACGATCGGCTGCGCGAGCGGCGCGGACTGCACCATCCCCGCGCTGGACGTCTGCTGCGGCATCTACACGAGCGCCGGGACGTACAGGTCGGTCGGGTGCACCGCGGACGCCACCTGCAAGAGCAGCGTGCTCGGGACGGCGTATCACTTCTGCGATCCGGGGGCAGCCGTGGACGAGTGCGCGCCCCTCGGACTCACATGCAAGCCGAGCGGCAGCCTGATCGGTTTCCACGTCTGCCTCACCTGATCGGCTGTCACGCTCGCCAGCCGTGGCGCGACGCGGAGCCATGACGCGACGCGGCCTCGTGGTGCTGGTTCCCGTGGTCGCCGCGGTCGTCACGCTGGCGTCCTGCTCCAGGCCTCGAGCGCCCGTGCGCGTGGACGGCCCCGTCGAGGCGCCCGCCGTCGAGGGGCACCCCGACGCGATGGCGGATCATGCCGCGGCTCCCATCGCGGACGCCGGCCCGGGCGAGGCCAGCGCCGGGCGCGCGCAGATCGATCCGGACGGCAACGACGACGGCTACGATCCGGGCGCCCCGCCGCTCGCGCCGAGCTACACGCCCGTCCGGATCGGCAAGCCTCCGCTCTCGTGGCAGCGCATCTGCGACATCGCCCCGCTCGGCGACCGGATCGTCCTCGCGCACGCGAACCAGCCGCTCGGGATCGACGGCGCGACCTTGACGACCTTCCGACCCGCGGCGGACGATCCGTCGAAGCCGCCCGCGGAGCGGAGGCCCTTCGCGGTCGCGTTCGACTGGAACCGCTTCGGGGAGCCCTCGAAGGGAGGCGGCGCGGGGCAGGGGTTCATCCGGGTGCGGCGCATCGGCGGGCGGCTCTTCGTCCCCGACGCCGATCCCCCGTACAACGGCCTCGGCGTCGTCGAGCAGGGGACGGAGGGCTACGTCTTCGTCTCGGACGCTTCCGGCGCGTTCGCCCCGGCGAGGGCGCCGCACTTCCGGGTGCCGCGCGCACCGGACGGTGACGGCGGCGCCGGCGCGGGCGTCGTACCGCGCGCCTACCACGTGATCGACGTGGTCGCGTTCCGTGGAAGGATCTACACGTCGACCGGCTCGGTCCCTCCGAAGGCGCGCGCGTGGTCCGGCCCCTCTCCGGGGGCGCTGCACGTCGCGAACGCGGACCTCACGCGCTGGACCTACGAGGTCGGCTTTCCGGAGCCCTATCCCGGCGGGGTGTGGCGCCTCACGTTCCTGGTCCGCTTCAGGGATCGCCTCTACGCGGGCATCCAGGACTACGACGGCCGCAGCCCGTGGGATTATGTGTACTATGCACCTTCAGCGAACGCGCCCGCGATCACCCCCGGCGACGGCCACCCGGTCCGCGTGACGCCGGGCGGCGCCGCCTTCACGCTGCGGTGGTTCGCCGACGGTGGGCGCCTCTACTGGATCGCCGGCTCGACCGACGGCGTCAAGGTGCGGGTGACCTCCGATGGCGACACCTGGGAGGTGATCGACCTGCCCGCGGAGGTCGGCCGACCGACCGACATCAAGCGTTTCCGGGGCGCCCTCGTCGTCCAGGCCGAGCGCGGCCTCGTCGCCCTCGAGGCCGGCGGCCCCCGGGTGATCGGACGCGTGACCGACAAGAAGTCGCCCTTCGCCTTCGACGACATCTTCTGCGCCGCTCCGCTCGGCGTCCTCGACGGAGACCTGTACGTGGGGAGCCAGCGCGACGGCTCCCTCTGGCGGTGGGCCGCCTCCCCCTAGAACCAAAGCCGTTCGGTTAGGCGCGATCCAGCGAGAAAGAAGGGGTGCCCCCCCTCGCCGCGCTGCGCGCGTCGGTCTCCCCCAAATCGCGCGCTACGCGCGCTCAGGGGGAGACGAAGGGTTCCGGGAGCACCGCGCAGACCTCACCCTCCCGGCCTCCCTCTCCCTCAAGGGAGATGGAGGGGCGCGCGTGCTCCGCGCAGACCTCACCCTCACCGCGATGGTGCTGAAGCTCGGCTCGTCTCCGTCGGGCTCGGGCTCGGGCTCGAAAATGAGGGGATTCCTCGGGGGAGAGGGGGCATGTGAACGGGAGAATCGCCTCTCGCAGGGTCTCCCGGTTCAGTCGTGCGTTTTCGAGGCGAACCACGCGGACGCCACGGCGCGCGAGGATCGTCGTGCGCCTCGCATCCCGTTCGGCCCACTCCGCGTCGTCGTGGACGGCGCCGTCGATCTCGACGGCGAGCCTGAGCGCGGCGCAGTGGAAGTCCACCACGTAGCCGCAGAGCACTTGCTGCCGGCGGAACTTCAGGCCGAGCATCTTGCGGTCGCGCAGGAGCCGCCAGGCGAACACCTCGGCGCGAGCATCGCCGTGATCCGCAAGAGGAGGGCTCGCACAGCCACCAAGCGTTGCGCATCGGCGAGCCCGAGCACGGCCAGAACGTCAAGGACGGCTGCGGTCTCGGTCGCCGAGCGGCGCGCCATGCGGTAGAAGCGCGCCTTGTCCGCCGGAGCGAACTCCCCGGCGCTTCCGCGATGTTGAGGGGGATCGAGGCGACAGCTCGCCGAAGTTGATCGCTGAGGTAGGCGCGGCCCCTCGGAAAGCGGTCCGCGAGCTGGTCCGCCCCCGCCACCCGCTCGATGCGCGCACGGTAGACGTCGAGTCGCTCATGTTCGAACCCGTCCATGCCCGACGGTCGGCACGAACCGCGGGTTCGTTGCGGAGGAATCGGGCTCGGGCTCGGGCTTGGGCTCGGGCTCGAAAATGAGGGGATTCCTCAGGGGGACGGGGGAAAGGGGGGTGAGGTCTGCGCGGAAAGGAGCCGCGGCCAGTGGCGGCAAATTCGCCGCTCTCCCTGTAGCTCCGTTGACGTCGAGGGGACGCTCGGCGCCGAAACGACAGCGCGCGCCCCCCTCGCGAGGGGCGCGCGCTCGACCGAGCCGGGGCGGCGATCAGGCCGCGCGGCTGTCCGGACCCTCCTCCTCCACGCTCCTCGCGAGAGGCGCAAGCGCCGGCTTCGGCTTGCGGTGGTGGCGCTTCAGGATCCCGAGCCGCTGGAGATCATCCTTGCGCACGAGCACCCTCCGGGCCTGCTCGCTCCAGACGGTGATCCACGTGTGGAGCTTGCGCAGCACCGCGAGGCGCTGCTCCTCCCACGTGGTCGACACCGGCGGGAGCTGCGGATCGAGCCGCCGCGCGAGCGCCGCGAGGTCGTCGACGGCGTCGAGCCTCTCCGGCGTCACGCCCACCGTCCGGAGGGCCACCACGGCCTCCTCGTCGCGGTCCCGCACCGCCGCGCGCTCGGGCGCGTGACCGAGCTGGCGGCAGCGCGAGGCGAAGAGGCTGGCCGTGATCACCGCCTCCACGCCGCGCGCGTCGTCGTCGATCCCCTCGAACAGGAAGGCGAGCTGATCCGGGAACCGGAGGCTCAGCTTCCCTCGCGCGAGGGCGACCTCGTGCTCGAGGAACGCCTCGCACCCGGTGATCCCGGCCGCGCTCGCCTTCTCCTGCACGCGCGGCGGCGACGGCGGGTGCTCGACGTCGAAGCGGAGGAGGCTCCAGCCCTCCGCCAGCTCCTCCCTCGTGAGCCCCGCGGGCTCGAGGCGATCGAAGAGGCCGGGGTAGAACTGCACCGCGGTGAGGAACCGCGACGCCCGGGGCACCGAGGCGAGCAGCGCCTCGACGGACACCCCCTCGGATCTCACCGGCGCGACCGCAACGCTGGTGACGGGTTTGAGGACGATGGAACAGGTCTCCTTCTTCTCGTGCTGCTTCTTGTTCTTCTGGGCAATGCGCTTCATGGGACGGTTGGGCCACCCTCGATGTCGAGAATGACCGGCTCTCTCCTGTCTTCGTGACGGTTGGGTCGCCCGGCGCCCATCATGGGAACCGATGCACGCGCACGGACAGGAAGTGGAGCGAAAGGTTCCGGGAGCGGATGACTTTCTCGCGAGAAGAGTCGGCGAGTGTGCGCAGGGCACGGACGCCGGCGTCGCCGGGGGCCGGTATGCGCACGCGTGCGCGTACCGTGCGCCATCCCCTCCTTCTCGTCCTGTCGAGCCCGAGTCCGAGCCCGACGAGAGGTTCCCAAGCCTCGGCACCATGGCGGTGAGCATCGCCGTGATCCGCGGGAGCGTAGACGTCAACGCGGTCATGGTCGAAGGCGTCCATCCCGTCCGGTCGGCCGGCGGACGGTCGCGTTGCGTGAGAACCGGGCTCGGGCTCGAAGGAGAGGGGGATCGGGGGCGCGCGAAGGCTTCCCTCTCCCCGCGGAGGGCTTCCGTCTCGCCCGAAAGGGCTTCCGTCTCGCCCGGGAGGGCTTCCGTCTCGCCGCGGAGGAGGTCGGTGCGACGAGATTACGCGGAGTTGTGCGGACCAGGTCGTGCCAGAGGCGCGCCGGAAGGGGTGGATCGGGTCACGGACGGGGTCGCGGAGCGGAACGGAAGCGGTCCTGGACGAGACGGAAGGCGTTCCAGGCGAGACGGAAGCCCTCTCGCGCTCCCCCGCCCGCTTCGCGTCTGGTGATGGCGTGCGCCTGAGGCATCCCCTCATTTTCCTCACGTCGAGCCCGAGCCCGAGCCCGAGCCCGACGAAGACGAGCCGAGCTTCAGCACCATCGCGGTGAGCATCGCCGTGATCCGCAAGAGGA
Organism: Myxococcales bacterium; assembly: GCA_005777185.1. Classification (GTDB taxonomy): domain Bacteria; phylum Myxococcota_A; class Polyangia; order Polyangiales; family Polyangiaceae; genus SXNL01. Next base: position 26 of record SXNL01000018.1, on the reverse strand, counting down.
GGGCTCGCACAGCCACCAAGCGTTGC
>SXNL01000132.1 GCA_005777185.1 Myxococcales bacterium | reverse complement strand
GCTTGCCGGGCATCGCGTCGAGCGTGAACCTCGCGGCGACCTCCGCCACGCGCCCGGCGCCCTTCGTGATGACGACGAAGTTGATGATGACGAGGATGAGGAACACGACGAGCCCCACCACGAGGTCGCCGCCCACGACGAACCGCCCGAACGTCTCGATGACCCGCCCGGCTCCGCGCTGCCCCTCCGCCCCGTGGAGGAGGATGAGCCGCGTGGAGGCGACGTTCAAGGACAGCCGGAGGAGCGTCGTCACGAGGACGATCGCGGGGAACACGCTGTAGTCCAGGGGCCGCTCGATGAAGAGCGCGATGAGGAAGACGCCCACCGCGAGCGTCAAGCTCATGGCGAGGAAGCAGTCGAGAACTGGCGCCGGGATGGGCAGCACCATCATGAGGACGATGCCGACGATGCCGAACGGCACGGCAAACGTGCCGATCACACCCTCCTTCTGGATCGCAGCCGTGGTCATCGCTCCCGGCGACGTTGCGACCCGCGTGCCAGGGTCTATGCTGGGAGGGTGGACCGAGCGACCGTCATCGCGCTGACGCTCCTCCTCGCGATCGCGCCCGCCGCCTGCAAGAAGCCAACGTGTCCGGAGGCCCGCGAGAAGGCGGTGCAGGCGTGGCGCAGGGTCTCGCAGCGCTCGTACGACTGCCTGCGCGAGCCGTTGCGCCCGGGGCTCGAGTCCGACGGGAGGAACGCGCGCGGCAAGGGCGGCACGCTCGCCGCCTTCTATGACATGTCGAAGGGCGCCGAGGGGATCTTCGCGAACCCCTCGATCTCGTGGCGATCGACCGGCCAGGTGGAGCGCGCCGAGAGCTGGGGCGCCCAGTTCGAGATGGAGTGCCCGGGCCTCTACACCGTGGTGAAGAAGGCGACCGAGGCGCGCCAGGAGTGCGACGCGATCTGCCGGTAGCTCTCAAGCGGCGCGTCGCCCGTCCGTTCACGGTGGAATGCGCGCCGGTCGTCTATCGTGGCTCCTCCCGATCCTCCTCGTCTCCGCCGGCTGCAGCGCCGGGGGCGGCCGGATCACGGGCTCCGGGAATCCGGACGGTGCGGGGGGAGACGGCTTCGTCCCTCCCAGGACCGACCCGCTCCCTCCGGTATCTGCAAATTGCACGCATTTCGTCGCGCCCGGCGGTGACGACGACGGTGGCGGCGGTCCGGCTGCCCCGTGGCGGACCCTGAAGAGGGCCGCCTCGTCCGCGAAGCCGGGCAACGTCGTGTGCGCACGCGCGGGTGTGTACGCGGGCGCGGTCGTGATCGAGGTCTCCGGCACGCAGGACGCGCCCATCGTGTTCCGCAGCTTCCCGGGCGAGACGGCCATCGTGGACGGCGGGGGGCTCAGCCCGTCCTCCGACGAGCAGATGTTCCTCGTGGAGGGCAGGAGCTGGATCACCATCGCGGGCTTCGAGATCCGCAACCTGCGGACCACGCGCAGGGGCACCGTCGCGGGCTTCTGGGTCACGGACGGCGCCCACCACGTGCAGATCCGCGACAACGACGTCCACCACATCGAGACGCGAGCCGGGTCGGACGGGAACGCGCACGGCATCGCGATCCACCAGCACTCCGACTCGGCCTCGATCCACGACGTCGCGATCGACGGGAACAAGGTGCACGACCTGAAGCTGGGCGCGAGCGAGGCGGTCGTCGTGAACGGCAACGTGACGGCGTGGCAGATCACGAACAACGAGATCCACGACAACGACAACATCGGCATCGACGCGATCGGGTACGAGGGAACGGGGGCGGAGAGCGACCGAGCACGGGAGGGCACCATCGCCGGGAACCTCGTGTACGCGAACGACTCCTTCGGCAACCCCGCCTACGGCTCGAGCCGCTCGGCCGGGTGCATCTACGTGGACGGCGGCGCGAAGATCGTCATCGAGCGGAACGTCGTGCGGGCGTGCAACATCGGGATCGAGATCGCGAGCGAGCGCGGCGGGAAGTACGCGAGCGACATCGTGGTGAGGAGCAACTTCATCTCGGCGAACACCGAGGCGGGCATCTCGCTCGGCGGCGCCAGCTCGTCGAACGGCGGCACCGAGCGATGCAGCTTCGTGAACAACACGCTGTTCCAGAACGACACCCGGAACGGGGGTACCGGTGAGATCCAGTTCCAGTACAACACCAGGGACAACGTCCTGAAGAACAACCTGTTCTTCGCCTCGAAGCAGGGGCTCTTCATCGGGAGCTCGAGCAACGCGATGTCAGGGAACGTCGTGGACAGCAACCTGTACTGGACCGCCGGCGGCGGCGAGGGCTCGTGGAAGTGGAAGGGCAAGGACCACGACACGGTGACCGCGTACCGGGCGGCCACCGGCAACGACGCCGCGTCGATCTTCGCCGTCGATCCCCTCCTGGTGGACGATACCGGGAAGGATCTCCACCTGCGGCGGGGGTCGCCGGCGGCGAACAAGGGCGCAGTTCTTGCGGCCTCGGGCTCCGTCGACATCGACGGCGACGTCCGGCAGAAGGACGCGACGGACATCGGGGCGGACGAGCTACGCTAGTCGAGCCAGGCGGACCGGAGCCGTTCTATTGGCGGATTCGCGTATGGACGGTACGATGCCGTCATGATGCCCTCCGTCCGTGTCGTGTTCGCAGCCGCCAGCCTCGTCGCCGTAACCAGCGTCTGGTACGCGTGCGGCTCCGACGACGGGAGCACCTTCGGACCCGGCGGGACGGTGTTCGAGGAGGACTCCGGCATCGAGGGCGGCGAGGCCCCCGACACGGGACCCGCCTTCGAGGTCGACGCCGGAGAGGGAGGCCTCCTCGTGGACGGCGGCCCCGACACCGGCTGTCTCGCGCCCGTCGACATGTTCATCATGTTCGATCGCTCGACGAGCATGAACGCACCGCTCCCGGGGACCGACCGCACGGCCAACTGCGACGGAGGCAAGACGACCGCCCCGGATGGCAGCGCGATGGTCACCCGGTGGTGCAGCTCGATCGGGGCGCTGTCGGGCTACTTCCGCTCGGGGCCCGCCGGCGTCGAGGAGGAGAAGAAGCCCGGCGCCGCGATCCAGTTCTTCCCGCAGGAGGACGCGTCGGCCGCCGCGTGCAGCGCCGGGGAGGGCTACCACGTCGCCGCGTCGCCTCCGACGACCTACACACGGCTCCCGTCGACGTCCTTCGACGCGCTCCTCAACTCGACGATGCGGGTCAACAGCACACCCACGGAGGGGGCGCTCCGCGGCATCATGAGGTTCACGGACAACCCGGCGAACAGGATCGGCGGGCACGTGACCATCGGCATCCTCATCACCGACGGAAATCCCTCCGCGTGCGCCATCACCGATCCGGTCCAGCTCGCGGGTCTCCTCGCGGGCGACGCCGGGGACAGCGGAAGCGCGCGCCGGGTGTACGTGATCGGGATGACAGGAGCGACCTTCTCCAGCCTGGAGACGATCGCTGCGGGCGGCGGCGCGCCGCTCCACCCGAGCAACTACCCGCTCCCGGACGGCGGCGTCCTGCTGAACACGTGCGGCGCGGGCGCGATGGACGACGCGGGGATGTGCCGCCACTGGAACGTGGCGGACGGCGATCCCGCGGTCTTCATCGCGGCGCTCGCGGCGATCCAGGAGCAGTCCGACGGCTGCAAGCCAGGCGGCGGCACGGTCAACCCGAAGTGAGCTCGACCATCCGTCGTCCGCGCGTGGCGCGCTGGACGACGCCAGGTATCCTGTACGGGATGCTCGCGAGGTCGGCTCTCCTGCTGCTCCCGGTGTCGGCGCTCGCCGCCTTCCCGCTGCTGGCGGCGGCGTGCAGCAAGGCGACCGCGATCGAGGCGGCGACGCCGATCGAGGGAGTCGATGCCGGCGGGATCGCCGCCGGCGACGGACCCGCCGGGGTGCCGACGACCGACCGCGATCCGTGCCGCGGCCAGCCACTCCCGGACGATCAGCACCACGTCCCGGCGGGCCTATGCGCGCGTCTCGTCGGGACGGTCCCGGGCGCGCGGCAGCTCATGTTCGCGCCGAACGGCGATCTCTTCGCCGCGACGGGCACGGCGATCTTGCGCCTGCGCGACCTCGACGAGGACGGCTACTACACCCCGCAGGAGATCGTGCAGTGGGCCGCCGTCGACACCACCAGCGCCGGCAACAACGCGGCGCTCGAGAACGGCTACCTCTACGTGGGATCACGGACGGGCGTGAAGCGGTTCGCCTACGATCCGCTCGCCGCCAAGGGTGGGGCCGGCGAGGACGTCGTCGTGGGGCAGCCCACCGGCGGCCACGGACGCCGCACCGTCAAGATCTGGGGCGGCTCCGTCTACGTCGACTCGGGATCGGCCGGCAACGCGACGAACGAGACGAGCACGTCCGAGTACGACACACGCCGCTCGCTCATCAAGCGCTTCGAACTGTCGAAGCTCGCTCCGGGCAGACCGTTCCAGTGGTCGGACGGCGAGATCGTGACGGTGGGGCTGCGCAACGCGAACGGCTTCGCGCGCAACGAGGCGACCGGCAGGATCTACGCGGTCATCAACGGCCTCGACAACATCCACTACAAGAACGTCGACATCCACCAGGACAACCCCGGGGAGATGATCGTCGAGATCGCCGCAGGGAAGAAGTACGGCTACCCGTTCTGCTTCTCGGTGCAGCGCCTCGTCGACGACGGCAAGGTGATCGCCCCGGGCACGCAGCTCGCGAACGCGCTCTTTCCGAACAACCCCAGGGACGACGCGTGGTGCGCCGCGAACGCCTCGAGGCCCACGACCTTCGTGCAGGCGCACACCGCGCCGCTCGACATCGCGTTCTTCGATCGCCAGCCGAAGGGCTCGCTGCCCGAGAGGTGGCGAGGGGGGGCGTTCGTGGCGATGCACGGATCGTGGAACCGCGCGCCCGCGACCGGGTACAAGGTCGTCTGGCAGCCGTTCAACCCGGACGGGTCGAGCCCCATGCCGACGTCGACGGCGAGCGCCACGACGTTCCCGTACGAGATCGTGTTCGGCGGCGGGACCGCGAGCGCGCCGAGGGACGGTCGGTGGAGCTGGGCGGCGACCGGCGGCGCAGGCGAGGAGGTCCGTCCGGCGGGCGTGACGGTGTCGCCGATCGACGGCGCGCTCTACGTCGCGAGCGACGCGGGGGGGGGGATCTACAGGATCGGGATGAAGAGGTGACCTCCGGGGAGGATCGGAGGGGGCGCGGGTCTGAGGCATCTTCTCATTTTCCTCACGTCGAGCCCGAGCCCGAGCCCGAGCCCGAG
>SXNL01000131.1 GCA_005777185.1 Myxococcales bacterium | reverse complement strand
GTCGCGGGGAGAACTTCGTGACGCGGAAGATCACCCGCGGCGTGGCCGCGATCAAGCTGGGCCTCGCGAGCACGCTGGCCCTCGGAAACCTCGATGCGCGTCGCGACTGGGGGTACGCGAAGGACTACGTCGTGGCGATGTGGAAGATGCTCCAGGCCGACGAGCCCGGCGACTACGTGGTCGCGACCGGAGAGGCCCACTCCGTCCGCGAGCTCTGTGAGGTCGCCTTCCGGCACGTCGGTCTCGACTGGGCGCCGCACGTGGTCGTCGATCCGAAGTACTTCCGGCCGACCGAGGTGGACACGCTCCTGGGCGATGCGACGCGGGCGAGGGAGGCGCTGGGGTGGGAGCCCACCACGCGCTTCGAGTCCCTCGTGAAGCTGATGGTGGACGCCGACCTGGAGCTGCTGAAGGGCGCAGCCCCCAGGACCCCCTGATCCGATGACGTCCTCCGCATCCACCCGGATCGATCGCTGCCGGCTGTGCGGCTCGACGGAGCTCCGGCCGGTCCTCGACCTCGGCGAGATGACGCTCACGGGATTCTTTCCGCGGGCGGGCGAGCGCGTCTCCACGGCGCCGCTCGAGGTGGTGCGTTGCGCCGGCGACGACGCGTGCCACCTCGTCCAGCTCCGGCACTCGGCCCCGGCGACGGAGATGTTCGGAGGGCGCTACGGGTACCGCTCCGCGCTCAACCGGTCGATGGTCGAACACCTCCGGTCCAAGGCGGCGTCGCTGCTGGCGCGGCACCCGCTCGCGGCCGGCGACGTCGTCCTGGACATCGGCAGCAACGACGGGACCTCCCTCGGCTTCTACCCGGCGTCGGCTCGGCGCGTCGGCATCGATCCCACGGCCGCGCGCTTCGCCGAGCACTACCCGACCGGCGTCCACGTCGTGCCCGAGTTCTTCTCCGCGGAGGCCTTCCTCCGCGCGAGCGGCGGGGCACGCGCCGCGATCGTCTCCTCGATCGCGATGTTCTACGATCTCGAGGCGCCGCTCGAGTTCGCCCGGGAGGTCCGCGAGATCCTCGCGCCTGGCGGCCTGTGGCACTTCGAGCAGAGCTACCTGCCGCGGATGCTCGACACGGGATCGTACGACACCATCTGTCACGAGCACCTCGAGTACTATGCCTACGCGCAGATCCGCTGGATGCTGCGACGCCTCGGGGGGTTCAAGGTCGTCGAGGTCTCGCAGAACGAGGTGAACGGGGGGAGCTTCGCCGTGACCGTGCAGCGAGGAGACGGGGCATTCGAGGAGGCACCGGAGGTGCACGAGCTCGCGGACCGCGAGGCCGCGCTCGGGCTCGACGGGCCCGCGCCCTACGATCGCTTCGTCGAGCGCGCCCGATCGCAACGCGAGGAGCTGATCGGGATCGTGAACCGGATGGTCGCCGGCGGCGCGACGGTCGCGGGGCTGGGCGCGTCGACCAAGGGCAACGTCCTCCTGCAGTATTGCGGCCTCGGGCCCGGGCTCCTCTCGTGCGTCGCCGAGGTGAACCCGGACAAGTTCGGCTGCTTCACGCCGGGCACGAACGTGCCGATCGTCTCGGAGGGAGAGGCGGAGGCTAGACGGCCCGACGTGTACCTCGTTCTCCCGTGGCACTTCCGCGACGGGATCCGTGCACGGTCGAGGCAGGTGTTCTCGCGGGGAGGGCGGCTCCTCTTTCCGCTGCCGCGCGTGGAGCTGGTCGACTCGTGAGGCGCGCGCTCGTCGTCGGCAGCCGCGGTCAGGATGGGACGCTCCTCGTCGAGGCGCTTGTCGCGCGCGGCGACGTCGTCGTCGGTGTGGACATTGGCGTCGTCGAGCCGCGCGGGCTCGCTGGCGAGGCGCTGCCGTCGAGCGTCTCCCTCGTCGCGCAGGCCAACGTCGACGCGCTGATCGGCCCGCTCCAGCCGGACGCGGTCTACTACCTCGCGGCGCATCATCACTCCTCCGAGGGTACGGCCGAGTCGGCCGCCGAGGAGATCCGCGGCTGCGTGGACGTGCACGTCGTGGGGCTGGCGACGATGCTCGATGCCCTGCGTCGGCACGCCCCGAAGGCGCGCGTCTTCTACGCGGGATCGTCGCACATGTTCGGCGCGCCGCCGTGCGCGCCGCAGGACGAGACGACCCCTTTCGCGCCGCGCACGCCCTACGCCATCACCAAGGTCGCGGGCGCACACCTGTGCGCGACTCACCGCGAGCACCACGGCATGGGCGTGTCGGTGGGCATCCTGTACAACCACGAGTCCTCGCTCCGCGGCCCCGGCTTCCTCTCCCGGCGCCTCGTGAACGCGGCCTTGCGCGCCGTCGACGATCCCGGCCACAAGATCGCCCTCCGCTCGCTCGAGGCCGCCGCGGATTTCGGGTCGGCGCCGGACTTCATCGACGCGATGATGCGCATCGTCGCGTGCCCGGAGGCGGCCGACTTCGTCGTGGCGACGGGCGAGTCGCACACCGTGGCGGAGTTCGCGGAGGCCGCCTTCGGGGCGGTCGGGCTCGACTGGCGCCGCCACGTGGAGCAGGCGCCACGCGACCGGCGCGAGTCGGACGCCGCAGCACCGTCCGGCGCGGCGCTCGTGGGCGACGCCACGAAGCTCCGGCGCGCGACGGGGTGGGCCCCGCGCCTCTCGTTCAGGGAGATGGTCGCGTCGTTGGTACGGGAGGCGAGGTAGACCGATGACGCCAAAGACGATGATTTTCATTCCCACGTACAACGAACACGCCAACGTGCGCGCGATGTGCGAGCGGATCGTCGCGCTGGGTCTCGACGCGGACCTGGTCTTCATGGACGACGCGTCGCCCGACGGCACGGGCCGCATGCTCGACCGCCTCGCGGACCTGCACCCGCGGGTCTCGGTGATCCACCGCACGGGAAAGTCGGGCATCGGGAGCGCCCACGTCGACGGGATCGGCCTCGCCTACACCCGGGGCTACGACCGCCTCGTCACCCTCGACTGCGACTTCGCCCACTCGCCCGAACAGATTCCGATGTTCCTCGCCGCGCTCGACTCCGCCGACGTGGTCGTCGGGTCGCGCTACATGAAGTCCGGGAGCCTCCCCGGCTGGACACCCGCGCGCCGCGCGTTGACGAACGTCGGCCACGCGCTCACGCGGGTGCTGCTCGACCTGCCCTACGACGCGACGGGGGCGTTCCGCGCGTACAACCTGCGAACCGTCTCACGGGACGTCTTCAGCGTGGTGGGCTCCCGTGGGTATGCCTTCTTCTTCGAGAGCCTGTTCGCGATCCACGACAATGGCTACACGATCGCCGAGGTCCCCATCCGGTTGCCGGCCCGCACCTACGGCAGCTCCAAGATGAGCGTCGCCGAGATCCGGCGCAGCGTCATGACCCTCGGCCGCGTCGCCCTCGAGCAGCAGCGGAACCCCATGCGCTCCCAGATCCCGCGGAGCCCGCTCCAGATCGATCCGAACCTCGGCGATCCCCAGCGCTGGGACGAGTACTGGGAGGAGAAGAAGGGGGCCGCCTCGACGTACGGCGCGGTCGCGTCGGCCTACCGGAATGCCGTCATCAGGCCCAGGCTGGAGGCGACGATTCGTCGCGAGTTCGACCCCGGAGCCAGCCTGCTCCACGCGGGCTGCGGGAGCGGGCAGGTGGACACGGGCCTCCACGCGCACGCGGACATCACGGCGGTCGACATCTCACCGGCTGCGCTGCGCATGTACCGCCAGGAGAACCCGCGGGTGAAGGACGTCCGCCACGCGAGCATCATGGCGCTCCCGTTCGCGGACGAGACCTTCGACGGCGCGTACAACCTGGGCGTGGTCGAGCACTTCTCGCGGGACGAGCTCCGCGTCGTCTTGACGGAGATCCGCCGCACCCTCAGGAAGGGTGGCAAGCTCGTGATCTTCTGGCCGCACGCATACGCGACCAGCGTCGCCGTGCTCGGCGTCACGCACGTCGTGCTCAACGACGTCCTGCGCCGACAGGTCCGCCTCCACCCGCCCGAGCACTCGCTCATCCACTCCGAGAAGGAGGCACGTGCGATCCTCGGCGAGTGCGGCTTGGACGTCGCATCCTACACGTTCGGGCCGCGGGACTTCTTCGTCCAGGCGGTCGTCGTCGCGGTCCGGCGCGATTGACGCTGACGCGACGGGTCGGGCGTCGGGGAACGACGGGATCGCGACGTAGGGGTCCTAAAAGGGGAATCCCGACGGCTGTCCGTTTCCCGGATCACCGGGGCACTGGTGACCAGCGGAGGCCATCCCGACCGACGGCTCGGCCTCCGGAGGCGAACCCGTCCCTGGGAGTAGCATGGGGTGACAGCTCACGTGACCCGACCACAACCTGTTCCGGAGGTGCCGACGCAGCACGATCTGCCCCAGGCCGTCCCGTCCGTCTACCGCCTGCGGGTGATCGACGGACCAAACGCGCACGGTGAGCTCGTGGTGGCCCCAGAGACCCCGTCGAGGCTGTTCGTGGGCGCGAGCCAGGCGTGCGATCTGGTGCTCGGCGGCGACCGCGCGATCTCGCGGCGGCACTTCGCCGTGAGCCTGGGGCGCCACGGCCTCGTCCTCACCGATCTGGGGTCGACCAACGGGACGTTCGGCACGGAGGGCGCCGGCATCACCCCGATCCGCGAGGAGGAGACCGGTCATGGACGGCGCATCGACTTGCCCGCGAGCGCGCTTCACCGAGAAGACGGTGTTGTCCGGGTCGACGAGCCGGCGAGAGCGCGCCGCGTGCCCGACGAGCAGGTGGCCGGCTGGGTGGAACGAGACCGTCGAGGGGATGAGCCGCCTGCCCCCGGCGTCGGGGATCGTGACAGGCTCGTCACCTTGCATCCCCGCCACGACGGTGTTCGTCGATCCCGACCGCTGTACTCATCACGGCTTGGTGCCGCGAGGTCCCCCGCGGCAGACGGCCGCCGCAGCGTGATTACATGTGGCTCGCCTGCAGCGAGGGACGCGTCAGCCGAGGTCCTCGATATGCTCGAGGCCGTACTTCTTGATGAGCCGCTTGAGCACGTAGCGGTTGGCGAGGCCGAGCTCGCGCCACGCACGCTCGCGAACGCCGTTCGTCCGCGCGAGGGCTTCGCGAACCTGCTCCTTCGTGACCTCGGCGGCCTCGACCTTCGGCTCGGTGGCACGGACGTGGCCCACGAGCTGATCGGTGAGCTCGAGGGTGTCGCCGGGGCTCGACGCGAGGCTGTGCCACAGGAGCCCCTCGAGCTCGCGCACGTTGGTCGTGTAGTCGTGCGACACCAGCTGGCGCACGAGGTCGGGCTCGAGGCGTGGCGTGCCGGCCCTGCCGTCCCAGCCGTCGAAGAAGCGCTGGCCGATCGCGCCGTCGCCCGCCGCGATGCGGCGGAGCAGGTGCTGCGCGAGCAGCGGGATGTCCTCGCGCCGCTCGTTCAGACCGGGAAGCGTGAGCCTGAGCTTGAGGCGAGCGCCGAGGTCCGCGCGCAAGGCCTCGATCGGGCGGTTCGTCGCGCCGATGAAGCGGAGGTCCGCCTTGCGCGGCCGCGCGTCTCCGAGGCGCTGGTACTCGCCGCCGGCGTCGAGCAGACGCAGCAGGCGCGTCTGTACCTCGGGGAGCTCGCCGATCTCGTCGAG
>SXNL01000017.1 GCA_005777185.1 Myxococcales bacterium | reverse complement strand
CGGGAGACCCTGCGAGAGGCGATTCTCCCGTTCACCTGCCCCCTCTCCCTTCAGGGAGAGGGGGACAGGGGGTGAGGTCTGCGCGGGCTCGCCCCACCGCCTCCACGGAGCCTCTTCGCGCGCGAAGCGCGAAGGGTGGGGGCACCCTCGCTCGAACGAATGCCTTATCCGAACGGCATTGGCGCTAGGCTCCATCCCATGGCCTCGCGTGGCACGTGGCGTGTGTCCCTCGTTCCCGTCCATGCCGCGCTCTTCGCGTTCGTCGCTTGCAGCGGCGACGACACGGCCGTCTCCCGGCCCGACGCCGCCCCTCCCGACGCCGCGGCGGGCGGTGACGCCGGGGCGCCGCCGCCCGCCCCCGTCGATTCCGGCGCCGACGCGGGCCCATTTCGCGCTCCTTTCGGCCTCGACGCGCGCCCCAGGAACCCGGCGTGCGTCGCGCCGAAGCGCCCCGTGAACGACACCACCGTCGCCTTCACACCGCCGTTCCCGTCGCTGCCGGTCGTCGCGCTCCCGACGTCGCTGCACCAGGCCCCCGGCGATCCCTCGCGCTTCTACGCCACCACCCAGACCGGCAGGGTCTATTGGTGGGACAACGTTCCCACCGCCTCCACGCTTCACCTCGCCGCGACGGTCGGTGCATTCTACAACGGAGTCGGCGGCGAGCTCGGGCTCCTCGGGATGGCGTTCGACCCGGCCTACGCCACCACGCGCAAGGTCTACCTCTCGTACACGAGCAAGCTCCCCACGGGCGATCTCCAGGGCAACCTCGAGCGTTTCAAGACCCATGACGGTGGCGCGACGTTCGTCTTCGACGGCGTCGTCATGACCTGGGTGCAGCCGGGCCCGGCCCACGCGGGCGGAAAGATCGTGTTCGGCCCGGACGGGTACCTCTACCTCGGGCTCGGCGAGGGCAACGATCCTCCGCGCGCGCAGGATCTCACCGTGCTCAATGGCAAGATCCTGCGCGTCGCCGTCGGCGCGACGGGGCCCGCCGGGATCCCGCCGTCGAACCCGTTCGCGGGTGGGGGCCCCAACCGGCGGGAGATCTTCGCGTGGGGTCTCCGCAACCCGTGGCAGTTCAGCTTCGACGCGCAGACCGGCGACCTCTGGGCCGGCGACGTGGGAGAGGTCGGCTGGGAGGAGGTGGGGCGGATCGAGGCGGGCGGCAACTACGGCTGGCCCCTCCGCGAGGGCGCCCACTGCTTCGATCCGCCGACCGGGTGCGCGCGGCCGGATCTGATCGATCCGGTCTGGGAGTACCCGCACGCCGATCTCGACACGGCCGTCGTCGGAGGGTTCGTGTACCGCGGGAAGAAGCTGCCCGGCCTGTTCGGGAGCTACGTCTTCGCCGACTACGTGAGCGGGCGCGTGCGCGCGCTCTCCACGGACGCGCTCGGCGCGGTCGCCGTCAAGGTGCTCGGCCAGCTCCTCGGGCCGTACATCCCCGTCCTGGGCGAGGATCTCGCCGGTGAGCTTCACTTCTGGACGGGCGAGGGCAAGCTGCTGTCGATCGTCCCGGCGGGGCCGCCCCCTCCGCCCTCCTCCTTCCCGGCGACGCTATCGGACACCGGGTGCGTCGAGCCGAAGGATCCACGGGTCTTCGCGAGCGGCGTCCTCCCGTACACGATCAACGCCCCCTTCTGGTCCGACGGCGCCGAGAAGCGGCGCGGTCTCGCGCTCCCCGACGGGGCGAGGATCGCCGAGGTCGCCAGCGGGGACCTCGACCTGCCGATCGGCTCGGTCGTCCTCAAGGAGTTCTCGCTCGGGGGCAAGCGCATCGAGACGCGCTACCTCGTGCGCCACGACGACGGCGGCTGGGCCGGCTACACGTACGAGTGGAACGACGCGGAGACGGCCGCTTCGCGGGTCGTGGGTGGCAAGGCCCGGAAGGTCGGCGCCGCCACGTGGATCTTCCCGACGGAGGGTCAGTGCCTGGGCTGCCACACGGCCGCGGCAGGGAGGACGCTGGGCCTCGAGCTGGCGCAGCTCGATCGCGAGCATGTGTATACTGCAACCAATCGGCTCTCGAACCAGATCGCGACCTTCGACCACATCGGCCTGTTCGCGGCGAAGCCCTCGAAGCCCGCGCCTTACGTCGATCCCCTCGGCACCGCGTCCACCGAGACACGCGCGCGCGTCCACCTCCACACGAACTGCTCCTTCTGCCACCGCCCGGGCGGGGGAGGTCGCGGCACCGCCAACTTCTCGTACCCGGCGGGCGTCAAGAGCATGGCGGTGTGCAACGTCGATCCGGTCGCGGGTGATCTCGGCAAGGCGGGCGCGAAGCTCCTGGTCCCCGGCAACCCCGGGCTCTCCATTCTCTTGACGCGGTCGCGTGCGACCGATCTCCACCGCATGCCGCCCTACGGCTCGAGGGTCGTCGACACCCTCGGGACGAAGCTCCTCGAGGACTGGATCACGGGCCTGAAGGCCTGCCCGTGAGCTTTACTTTTCGGGCGAACCCCACCAAACTCGCGCCCGATGGCTGACGAGCGCGAGGCGATGACGAAGCGGCCGGTCCTCCCGTACGGCCACCAGAGCATCGACGACGACGACGTGCAGGCGCTGGTCGACGCGCTACGCGGCGAATGGATCACGCAGGGGCCCGCGGTGCGGCGCTTCGAGGAGGGCCTCGCGGAGGCCACGGGGGCGAAACACGCCGTCGCCGTCTCGAGCGGGACGGCCGCGCTCCACCTCGCCTGCCTCGCCGCCGGAGTGCGGACCGGCGACGTGGGGATGACGTCCACGATCACGTTCGTGGCGTCGGCCAACGCCGTCCGGTACGCGCAGGGTCGGCCGGTCCTCGTCGACATCAACCCGGAGACGGGCCTCCTCTCGAACGCCGACCTCGAGGCGAAGGTCGCGGATCTCTCGCGCGAGGGGAAGAAGCCGAAGGTCATCATTCCCGTCGATTTCGCAGGAGGGGTGGCGAACCTGCCGAAGGTCCGTCAGGTCGCCGATGGCGTCGGAGCCGTCGTGATCGAGGACGCCGCCCACGCGCTCGGCGCGACGTACGAGGTGGACAGGGAGACGTTCCGCGCGGCGTCCTGCGCCCACACCCACATGGCCATCCTCAGCTTCCACCCCGTGAAGCACATCACGACCGGCGAGGGGGGCGCGATCACCACGAACGACGACGCGTTGTACCAGGAGCTCGTCGATCTGCGCGCGCACGGCATGGTCCGGGACGCGGCGCGCCTCGAGAGGCCCGACGAGGGGCCGTGGCACGCGGAGCAGCGCACGCTGGGGTACAACTACCGGTTGACGGACTTCCAGTCGGCGCTCGGAGCGAGCCAGCTCGCGAAGCTCCCGCGCTTCGTCGAGCGCCGGCGGGAGATCGCCGCCCTCTACGACGCCGCCTTCTCCCGGGCGCCGCTGTCCGGCCAGGTCACCCCGCTCAAGGTGCGGGCTGGCGTCGCGTCGTCGTACCACCTCTACGTCATCCGGGTGACGGGGGCGACCGACGAGGCGGCGTCGTCGCGCCGCCTGCGGCTCTACCTCGCCCTGCGCGACGCGCAGATCTATGCGCAGGTGCACTACTTTCCCGTCCACCGGCAGCCCGACTTCGTGCGGGCAGGCCACGGGGGCGGCGAGTTCCGCGGGGCCGACGCCTACTACGCCGGTTGCCTCAGCCTCCCGATGTTCCCCGCCATGACGGACTTCGACGTCGCACGCGTCGTGGACGTCGTCGGCACGACGCTCGCATCATGAGCCGCCATGACGCGGTGCGCGCGCTTCGAGATCGCCGGCAGGGGCGTAGGCGAGGGTGAGCCCGTCCTCGTGGTCGCCGAGCTCTCGGCGAACCACGCCGGGCGGCTCGACGTCGCGCTGCGCACCGTCGAGGCGGCCCGGGCGGCGGGCGCCGACGCCATCAAGCTCCAGACCTACACCCCCGACACGTTGACGCTCGACGTGAAGTCGGGCCCGTTCGTCGTCCGCACACGCAACGCCTGGGCCGGGAGGACCCTCCACGATCTCTACGCCGAGGCCATGACGCCGTGGGCGTGGCACGCCGAGCTGAAGGCGTGCGCCGAGTCCCTCGGGCTCCTCTTCTTTTCGACGCCGTTCGATCCGACGGCCGCCGAGATGCTCGACGCGCTCGGCGTCGCGGCCTACAAGATCGCGAGCTTCGAGCTCGTCGACCTCCCGCTCGTGGAGCACGTCGCGCGGCGCGGCAAGCCGATGATCCTCTCCACGGGCATGGCCTCGCTGGAGGAGATCCGGCGGGCGGTGGAGACGTGCCGCCAGGCCGGCAACGCCGACATCTGCTTGCTGAAGTGCGTGTCGAGCTACCCGGCGAGGCCGGAGACCATGAACCTCGCGGGCATCCGGGCGCTCGGCGACCTCGGCGTCGTCGCAGGACTGAGCGACCACTCCGAGGACGAGGCGGTCGCCCTCGCCGCGGTCGCGCTCGGCGCGAAGGTGATCGAGAAGCACTTCATCCTCGATCGCGCGCTCGGCGGCCCCGACGCGTTCTTCTCGCTCGAGCCGGAGGCCTTCCGGCGCATGGTGGAGCGCGTGCGTACGACGGAGCGGGCGCTCGGCGTCGCCACGTTCGGGCCGGGCCCGGACGAGCAGGCGAGCCTCGCGTTCCGGCGCTCGCTGTTCGTGGCGCGCGATCTCGTCGAGGGCGAGATCATCACGTGCGACCACGTGCGGAGCGTCCGCCCCTCGGACGGGCTCGGCCCCGAGCGACTCTTCGAGATCCTCGGCCGCCGCGCGCGGCGGAGCGCGCCGCTCGGCACGCCGGTCACCTGGGATCTCGTCGGGCCCCTCGCCGACCCGCCCCCGCTCACCACGCGCCCTGCGACGCAGGCCGACGCCGGCCTCCTGTTCGCGTGGCGCAGCGATCCGGTCACCCGGCGCATGAGCTCCGAGACAGGGCCACTCGAGCCCATGGCGCACGAGGCGTGGCTCGCGCGCTCTCTCGCCGAGGGCCAGCGGACGCTCGAGATCGCCCTC
Source organism: Myxococcales bacterium (assembly GCA_005777185.1). Classification (GTDB taxonomy): domain Bacteria; phylum Myxococcota_A; class Polyangia; order Polyangiales; family Polyangiaceae; genus SXNL01. The sequence goes on along the minus strand of SXNL01000017.1, from coordinate 9,532 downwards.
GCGCCGACGGGTGAGCCGGTCGGCCTCATGCGGCTCGATCGCGTGCCCGCTCAGCCGGGGACCCTCGAGGTCGGCCTCTCGGTGGCGCCCGCGATGCGCGGCAAGGGCTGGTCCCACGCGATCCTCGCCCGCGCCGCCGTCGCGGCGCGAGCCCTCGGTGCCACGCGCGTCATCGCCCGCATCCGCGCGGAGAACGCGGCGAGCCTCCACGCTTTCAGGGTCGCCGGGTATGCGGCGTTCGTGGAGCGGACGGAGGCACGCGGACGCTTCGTCTGCTGCGAGCGGCGGCTGGAGGTGTACCCGTGAGGGTGCTCTTCCGCGTGGACGCGAGCGCGACCATCGGGCTCGGGCACCTGGTCCGCTCGCTCTGCCTCGCGCGCCGGCTGGTGGATCACGGCGCGGAGGTCCGCGTGCTCACGGCCGCACCCTCGAGCGCCATCATTCGCCGCATCGAGGCCGTGGGCGCGGCGGTGGTCCGGCTGGAGGAGGCTCCGGGCTCCGCCGCGGACGTCGCGCTCACCGTGCAGGAGGCGAAGCATGGCGCAGCCGTCGTGGTCGATGGGTACGCGTTCGATGCAGGATACATGCAATGTCTGGCGCAGGGCGGTACACCGACGGTCCAGATCGATGACGCGGGGGGCGCCGACGCCGACGTCGTCGTGAACGGTAACCTCTACGCCGACGGGATGGACTACCCCGGCGCGGGCCTCTGCCTCGTCGGACCGCGGTGGTCTCTCCTCGATCCGCGCTTCGTCACGGCGCACGGGATCGAGCGGGGTGACGCCGCGGATCCACCGCGCCTCCTCGTGTCGATGGGCGGGGCGGATCCGACCGGTGAGACCCTGAAGGCCTTCGCCGCGCTGGAGCACCTCCCACCGTGGCCGTGCACGGTCGTCGTGGGCCCGCTCGCGGGCCACGGCGACACGATCCGTCGCGCCGCCGCGGCGCGCGCCGCCGTGGCCCCGACACGCGTGCTCGACGACGTCGACGACATGGCGTCGCTCCTCGCTGCTCACGACGTCGCGATCGCCGCCGCGGGTACGGCCGCGCTCGAGCTCGCGTGCGTCGGGATCCCCGCGCTCTTGGTCGCCGTCGCCGACAACCAGAGACCCGTCCTCCAGGCGGCCGCTACCCTCGGCACCGCGGTCCCCCTCGGCTGGCACACGGAGGTCGACGCCCCCAAGATCGCCGCCGGCCTGGGCGCTCTGGTCGCGGATCCTGCGCTCCGGCGCGCGCTGTCGACCCGGGGAAGGGCGCTCGTCGACGGGGGCGGGGCCGCCCGAGTCGCAAGCAAGATCATACACCTGGCGCGGATGCGCGCGGCCTCCTGACTTCTCCCCTCCCGCGAGATGTACTAAGAGTTGCGCGGATGAAGGTCGGCGAGTACACGCCCATCGTGGCCCGCGATCCCCTCCAGGCGCTCCTGCACGGTGAGCGCGCCGGGGGTGGTGCGCCATGATCGTGATCCTCGACGCAGGCCTGGGTAACGTGGGCTCGATCCTCAACATGTTGAAGAAGATCGGCGCGTCCGCGCGGGTCTCGTCGTCCCGGGACGACATCCAGGCCGCCACGAAGCTCATCCTCCCGGGGGTCGGCGCGTTCGACACCGGGATGACGCAGCTCGAGCGATCCGGGTTCCTGGACCTCCTGCACCGCCGGGTGCTCGAGGAGAAGGTGCCGGTCCTCGGGGTGTGCCTGGGGATGCAGCTGCTCGGGAAGCGGAGCGAGGAGGGGATCCTCCCCGGCCTCGGCTGGGTGGACGCCGAGTCCGTGCGGTTCGCGGCCCCTCCTGCCAGCCCCATCAAGATCCCGCACATGGGCTGGAACACGGTGACCGCCCGCGACGGCGCGACGCTCTTCCGCAACGCCGACGCCGAGTCCCGCTACTACTTCGTCCACTCCTACCATGTGGTCGTGGCCGACCCGTCGGACTCGGCCGCCACCGGATTTCACGGTGTCCGCTTCAATGCGGCGCTGGAGCGCGGCAACATACACGGTACGCAGTTCCATCCGGAGAAGAGCCACCGCTTCGGGCTGCAGGTGTTCAAGAACTTCGTGGATCTCGCCTGACCCATGCTCTCCGTCCGCGTCATGCCGTGCCTCCTGCTGAAGGACGTCGCCCTCGTCAAGACGGTCAAGTTCGACGCGCCGAACTACATCGGCGACCCGGCGAACGCGATCAAGATCTACAACGAGAAGGAGGTCGACGAGCTCATCGTCGTCGACATCACCGCCACCCGCGAGAAGAAGCGGCCGAACTTCGAGAAGATCGAGCAGATCGCGAGCGAGTGCTTCATGCCCCTGGCCTACGGGGGCGGGATCCGTGACATGGCCGATGCGAAGCGCCTCTTCACGCTCGGGGTGGAGAAGGTGGCGGTCAACAGCTATGCCGTCGAGCGGCCCGCCTTCATCCGGGAGCTCGCCGACCAGTTCGGGAGCCAGGCCGTGGTCGTCTCCATCGACGCGAAGCGGACCCGCGCGGGGTACGAGGTCATGACCGAGAGCGGCACACGCCCGACGGGAAAGGACCCAGCCCGCTTCGCCGCCGAGATGGAGCAGGCAGGCGCGGGGGAGATCCTCATCAACGCGATCGATCGGGACGGGACGATGCAGGGATACGACGTCGCGCTCATCCGGTCGGTCACGCGCGCCGTGGGCGTGCCCGTCATCGCGCTCGGCGGGGCAGGGAAGGTGGAGCACTTCACGCAGGCGGTGAAGGAGGGCGGGGCGTCGGCCGTCGCCGCGGGGAGCATGGTCGTCTACTATGGCCGCAACAACGCGGTCCTCATCAACTTCCCGTCACGAAAGAAGCTCGTGGCCGCGCTCACCTGAAGAAAGACCCGATGACCGTCAAGACCTGCTCGCGCTGCCTCTACGATTCCAGCATCGGCTCGCTCTCGTTCGATGCCGAGGGAGTCTGCAACTACTGCCGCATCCAGGAGCAGCTCGAGGCCCAGCACCCGACCGACGCGCGAGGCGCCGCGCACCTCGAGGCCATCGCCGCGAAGATCAAGAAGGAGAACCGCGACAAGCCGTACGACGTCATCGTGGGCGTGAGCGGCGGGTGCGACTCCTCGTTCCTCGTGTACCAGGCGAAGGAGCTCGGTCTGCGGCCGCTCGCCGTCCACTTCGACAACACATGGAACTCGACGGTGGCCACGGAGAACATCCACGCCGTGCTCGAGGCGCTCGACGTCGACCTCTACACGTACGTCGTCGACAACCGCGAGTACGACGACATCCTCCGCTCGTTCCTCCTCGCGGGCGTGAAGGACATCGAGACGCCGACCGATATCGGTCTCGCCAGCGTGCTCTACATGGCCTGCGAGAAGTACGACGTGAAGTACATCTTCGAGGGCCACTCGTTCCGGTCCGAGGGGGTGGCTCCCCTCGACTGGTTCTACATGGACGGGAAGTACATCGAGAGCGTGCACGCCCAGTTCGGCAAGCTCCCGATGAAGACGTTCCCCGCGATGCCCATGCGCAAATTCCTCAAGTGGACGTGCGTCGATCGCATCAAGAAGATTCGCCCACTGTACCACATGAACTACCAGAAGAAGAAGGTGATGGAGCTTCTCACCCGGGACTTCGGGTGGACGTGGTACGGCGGGCACCACCTCGAGAACCGCTACACGGCCTTCTGCCACAGCTACTGGCTGCCGCGGCGGTTCGGGATCGACAGCCGCGTGCTCGGCTACTCCGCGCTCATCCGCTCGGGACAGATGACGCGCGAGGAGGGCCTCGAGGCGATGAAGGAGCAGCCTGTGTTCGACGATGAGATCGTGAACCTCGTCAAGAAGCGCTTCGAGCTGTCGGACGCGGAGTTCGAGCGGCTCGTCGCGATCCCGAAGAAGGTGTACCGCGACTACCCCACGTACAAGCCGACCTTCGAGAAGATGCGGCCGTTCTTCTGGGCGCTGTCCCGCGCCGATCTCGTGCCGAAGAGCTTCTACATCAAGTACACGGCCCCGGCCGCACGTCCGTCGCTATGACCCTGGAGGGGCTCCACGGCCGGCGCCTCGTCGTGACGGCTGGCGCTGGCTTCATCGGCGCGCGCATCGTCCGCCGCGCGACGGAGGGGGGCGCTCGCGTCACCGTGCTGTCGCGGACGCCCTCGAACCGCGGCCGGATCGCGGACCTCGCGGAGGTGGAGGTGGTGGACTGCGACGTGCTCGACGACGCGGCCGTCCGCGCCGCGATGACCCTCGCGCGGCCCGACGTGGTCATCCACGCCGCCGGGCTCCCCGACTGGCGCCGCGAGCCGACGCTCGCGCCGTCGATGGTCCGCCTGCACGCGCTCGGGACCACGCACGTGCTCGAGGCGGCGAGGCTGGCTGGCGCCGCGCGCGTCGTCGTCGTGGGCTCGGCGGGAGAGTACGGCGACGCGGAAGGACCTCTGTCGGAAGAGCGGCGCGCGCAGCCCGTCGACCCGTACTCGGTCAGCAAGCTCGCGGCGACGGAGATCGCGCTCGCGTACGATCGCGCGTTCGGCCTGCCGTGCACTGTGGTCCGACCGTTCGTCGTGTATGGCCCCGGCGAGCCCGAGAACCGCCTGCTCTCGACCGTCTTTCGTCGCTCGCTCGCGGGCGGCGGTCCCACGGACTTCACGCGCGGGGAGCAGGTGCGCGACTTCGTCTTCGTCGATGACGTCGCGGAGGGCGCGCTCCGGGCCGCGGAGGCGTCGAAGGCGGCGGGTCGTGTCCTCAACCTGGGCACGGGCGTGGGGACGCGGGTGCGCGACGCGGTCGCCCTCGCGATCGAGGTCGCGGGGTGCAGGGTCGAGCCGGTGTTCGGCGCGCTGCCCTACCGGCCCGGCGAGCCCGCGAGCCTGCTCGCCGACACGACGCTGTGCTCGAGCACGCTCGGGTGGTCCCCGTCGACGCCCCTCGCGCGCGGGCTCGCGCTCGCATACGCGGACCTCGTCCGTCGGCGCGCCGGGAGCACGTGAGATGGCGCGCGCGTCCGTCGTCCTCTGCTCGTACAACCAGGCGAAGTTCCTCCGCCACTCCATCGAGAGCGCCCTCGGGCAGACCCACGCCGACACCGAGGTGGTCCTCGTGGACAACGGCTCGAAGGACGAGTCGCACGCGATCGCCCGGAGCTACGCGGGCGCTCCGCGCATGAAGATCATCCTCCACGACGCCAACGAGCCCATCACGCGGCGCCTGAACGAGGGGATCCGGGCCTCCACCGGCGACTTCGTATCGATCCTGTACTCCGACGACTTCTACCTCCCTCACAAGCTGGCCTCGCAGGTCGCGCTCTTCGCCCCGCTGTCCGATGCGTACGGTGTCGTGCACTCGCCCGGCCTGCGCCTCGATGTCGATACGAACGAGCAGTGGGAGGAGTCCTGCGCGACGGTGGAGGGGAACGTGCTGCGCGACCTCCTCCTGTACGACGCGGCCATTCACCCGATCACGCCCCTCGTGCGGCGTCGCTGCTTCGAGGACTTCCCCTTCGACGAGGAGCTCTTCGTCGAAGGCGAGGCCATCTTCACGCGATTCTCGATGAAGTACCTCTTCCGGTACGATCCGACGCCGACCGCCGTCATGCGCGATCACGGGGGAAACATCGGACGCGCGATCCGCCGCAACGCCGAGATGGGCCTCATCTTCTTCGACAAGCTCGGGAGGGCGCCGGAGTTCCCCGAGGCGGCGCGCGACGCGCTCTTCGATCAGCGCGTCCGCCTGTACCGTGGGGCCGCGTGGCAGGGGATCCGCATCGTACAGGACCGCGCATGGGCACGCAGGATGGCGCTCGGCGCGCTTCGCCTCCGGCCTTCGCTCGTCAAGGACCCGAAGATCCTCGCGACGCTCGCCTTCTCGGTGGCACCCCGGGCGGCCACGACGGCGCTCAACCACGTCGTCGAGCGTGTGAGAGGGCGTCGCGGCCACAGGAACTACGTGGCCGAGGAGCGCCTCACCTGAGCGCGGCGCGGGAGAGCGGCGACGCCGTCGGCGTGCTGGGCCTCGGTCACGTCGGGACGACCGTGGCGGTCGCCTTCGCGTGCGCCGGGCTGCGGGTGCACGGGGTCGACCACGACGCGTCCCGGGCGCTCGCGGTCGCGGCGGGTCGGCTCCCCTTCGACGACGAGGAGCCCGAGTTGACGCGGGCGCTCGCCGACGCCCACGCCTCGGGGCGCCTCACCGCGTCGACGTCGCTCGACGACGTGCGGGACGCGGGCGTCGTGCTCGTCTGCGTCGAGACGCCGACGGCTCCTGCCTTCGAGGCGTTGCGTGCATGCTGCACACAGCTCGGCGCCGTGCTCCGGCGGGGGGCCCTCGTCATCGTGGAGGCGACCGTCGCGCCCGGGACCATGGGCGCGGTGGTGCGTCCCTTGATCGAGGCGGCCTCCGGTTACACGGAGGGGGTGGACTTCCTCCTCGGGCACTGTGCCGAGCGCGTCATGCCGGGGCGGTTGCTCGCGAACCTGCGGAGGATGCCGCGGGTGTGCGGCGGCTCCCCTGCCGCGACGCGGCGCATGGTGGCGCTCTACCGTGCGGTCGTGGAGGGGGAGCTCGACGAGACCGACTGGGTGACGGCCGAGCTGACGAAGACCGCGGAGAACACGCACCGCGACGTGGCGATCGCCTTCGCCAACCAGCTCGCCCTCGCGTGCGAGCGGGCGGGCGCGGACTTCCTCGCGGTGCGCGCGCTCGTCGAGAAGATCGGCGATCGACGCGTGCTCGAGGCGGGCGCCGGCGTCGGGGGTCAGTGCATGCCCAAGGATCCCTGGCTGTTTCACGCGGCGTGCGATCCGTCGACGCCCAGCCTCGTCCCCGCGGCGCGCGCGATCAACGAGGCCATGCCCGATCACGTGGTCGCGCTGGTCGAGGAGGCCCTCGGCGAAGCCAAGGTCGCCCTCGACGGTGCGCGCGTGGCGCTCCTCGGCATGTCGTACAAGCCGGGTAGCGCGGAGGCGCGCCGCACGCCGAGCCTGGTCGTCCGGGACCGGCTCCTCTCGCGCGGCGTCGAAGTGCGCGCGCACGACCCCTGCGTGGCTGCCTTCCGCGGAGACCTCGCGACCGTGCTCGAGGGGGCGGACGCCGCCGTGCTGCTCGTGGCGCACGATGCGTACGTCCGCCTGTCGCCGGCCGACCTCGCGCGGCCGCTCCGGTCGAAAGTGCTGGTCGACGCGCGTCTCGTCTTCGATCCGGCCGGGGCCCGAGCCGCGGGCCTCGTCTTCCGCGGCGTCGGGCGCGGGCGTTGATCTACCGCTTCGCGAGCTTTCCCCGCTGGCCCCAGAACGCCATGGGCTCGAAAGGCGAGTAGGGGAAGCGTCCGAGCTCGAGCCGGATCGCCGAGCCACGCGCCGCGGCGCGCTCCTCGACGAGGCGGCGGACCGAGATGGGCTCGCCCCGGCACACGTTCACGATCCCGTGCATCGACGGATCGTCGACCAGGGTGGCGAGGTCGTCGGCGACGGCCTCGACGGGCAGGTAGTCGCGCAGCTGCTCGCCGCCCGACATGGGGAACGCGAGGTCCCCGCGATCGATCGCCGCGTCGAGCTGCGCGAGCACGCTCCTGGGGTTCTGCCCGGGGCCGTGCATGTAGAAGAGGCGCGCCCACTGGAGCACGAACGGCCGCGTCGCCTGGAGGTGCACGAGGAACCTCCGGAGCGTGTCCTTCGCGAGCCCGTACGGGTTGGTCGGGTTCGTGGGTGCGTCCTCGGCGAGCGGCCCGCTCGCCTGGCCGTACTCGAAGCAGGTGCCCGTCACGAGGACGCGAGCGGTGCCGGCGACGACGAGATCCCGGACGAGGCGGTACGCGCGTGGGAGGTTCTCCTCCAGGTGGAAGAGGCCGTCGTAGTTCGGCAGGCCGGGCCAGGCGAGGTGGACGAGGACGTCGGGGACGCCGAGCGCCGCGACCGGATCCTCCACGGCATGCAGATCGGACGCCACGAACGCGACGCGATCGAACCAGGGAGAGGCGCGTGCCCGCGCGGTGTCGCGCGCCACGACGGTGACCGCGTGGCCCCGATCGAGGAGCCGCGGGACGAGGTGGCTCCCCACGAACCCCGAGCCCCCCGTGACGAGCACCTTCACAGGGCGATGCCCTCGAAGTCGGGGCCGATGGGGGGGTGGGCCCGGTCGCGCGCGGAGAGATCGACCGGTGGGAGCGGCCAGGCGATGGCGAGCGCGGGATCGTCGTGCGCGACGCCCCCCTCGGCCTCGGGCGCGTAGAACGCCGTGTGGAGGTATACGAGCTCGCTGTCCGGCTCGAGGACCTGAAACCCGTGCGCGAAGCCCTCGGGGATCACGATCATGCGGCCGCTCGCGGGCGACAGCTCGACCGCGTGCCAGCGCAGCATGGTGGGCGAGCCCCGGCGCAGATCGACCGCGACGTCGAGCACCCTGCCATGGATGCACCAGATGAGCTTCATCTCGGCGTGCGGCGGCCGCTGGAAGTGCATGCCACGCAGCGCGCCGACCGCGCGCGTCCGCGACTGGTTGATCTGGACGATCCGGCGGGCCCCCACCATGGGCGCGAGCTCACGGTCGCAGAACCGGCGCGCGAACGCTCCGCGCGCGTCGTGGACCTGGGGCGACTCCACGATCGTCAGACCCTCGAGCGGAGTGGACGAGACCTTCAACGGCTCACCCACGAGCATCCCGCAGCGCGGGCGCCGTCCACGTACGCGGCGAGCTGCGCGCGGCTGTGGACCGCGCCGCCGCCGAGGTACGCGCGGTACCAGTCCGCCGTCCTCCGGAGGCCCTCGTCGAGGCGCCACACCGTCTGCCAGCCGAGGAGGGCCTTCGCCTTCGCGGCGTCCAGGTAGAGGAGGTTCGCCTCGTGAGGCTGCGGCTGGGCGGTCGTGCGCCAGGACAGCTCGGGCCAGTGGGCGCGGAGCGCGGCGAGCACGTCGGCGACGCGGCGGTTGGCCTCGGGCTCGGGGCCGATGTTCCACGGCCCGGCGAAGCGTGCCTCGCCTGCGAGGAGCCGCTGTCCGAGCAGCAGGTACGCCGAGAGCGACTCCAGGACGTGCTGCCACGGACGCGTGGCGTCCGGGGAGCGGATCTCGAGCTCGATACCGGCCGCGACCGCTCGCACGAGATCGCAAAGCAGGCGGTCCTCGGACCAGTCACCTCCACCGATGACGTTGCCCGCGCGCGCGGTGGCGACGAGCACGCGGTCGCCGAAGAACGCACTCCGGAAGCTGGCGGCGACGAGCTCGGCGGCCGCCTTCGACGCGCTGTAGGGATCGTGCCCGCCGAGCGGATCGGTCTCGCGGTAGCCCCACGGCCATTCGCGGTTCTCGTAGCACTTGTCCGTCGTGACGACGACGATCGCGCGCACGCCCGGGGCGTGACGACACGCCTCGAGCACGTTCGCCGTGCCCATGACGTTGGTGGACCACGTCTCGAGCGGGTCGCGGTAGGAGCGGCGGACGAGGGGCTGCGCCGCCGCATCGAGATCACGACCGATCCCGACGAGCAGATCGAGCTGCAGTTCCGCCGCGGCGCGATCTTCTCCGACGCGCTGGGCGACCTCGACGCGTCCTTGGCCTGCTACCAGGCCGTCCTCGAGCAGG
>SXNL01000130.1 GCA_005777185.1 Myxococcales bacterium | reverse complement strand
CTCCCTTCAGGGAGAGGGAGGCCGGGAGGGTGAGGTCTGCGCGGTGCTCCCGGAACCTCTTCGTCTCCCCCTGAGCGCGCGTAGCGCGCGATTTGGGGGAGACCGACGCGCGTAGCGCGGCGAGTGGGGGCACCCCTTCTCCTGCGCTGGATCGCGCCTAACCGATCGGCATTGGCGCTAGTGGGTCAGCTGCAGCTGCGCCAGCTGTAGCTTGGCCTCCGGGGCGAAGTGCGAGTCGGGAAACTTCCGGAGGAGGGTGCGCCACGTGTTCTTCGCATCGTTCCACGCCTGGAGATCGGTCTGGCAGTTCGCGAGCATGTAGAGCGCGTCGTCCTGGATCTCCCGGTCTTGCGCCGTCTCGGAGAGCTGCGTGAGGATGACGACCGCCTGGACCTGCTTGTTGATGTGTCGGTACGCGTCCGCCAGCTTGAGCCTGGCGTTGCCCGCGAGGGCGGAGTCGTCCTTGTACCGGAGCGAGTCCTCGAACGCCGTCGCCGCCTCCTGCCACCTCTGGACGCGGATCTTGTCGACCCCCTGCTGGTAGGACACGAGCGCGAGATCCCCCCGCGCGTGCTCCACGACGTCGGCGAAGGCGGCCTGCTCGGCCTTCGTCAGCGGCTCCTTCTTGACCGACTCGTAGTGCTCGACGAGCTCGGCCTTCTTGCCCTGGCGCGCGAGGTCGTAGAACTGCGCCGCCCGCGCTTCCGCCCGCGACCGCTCGTCGTCCCGCCGCTGCGCCTCCTTGAGGTCCTTCCTGAGGCGCTCGTTCTCGCCGGTGCGGTCCTGGGTCTCGGCCTTGATCTGGTCGACGCGCGCGTCCCACGCGAGCTTGAGCGCAGCGAACACGACGAGGACGAACACGACGTACGCCGTGGCGCTGTTCCACGAGAGACGGCGCTCGTACGTCTGCTGGCGCTTGGCGATCGACTTGACGTCGGCCGAGAGGGCGTTCGTCAGGTTGTTCGTCTTGATCACGAGCCCGCGCGACTCGATGATCTCGCGCTTGATATCGCGCAGCTCTTCGTCCACTTCGTGCATGGGATGGGCCCGGACCGAGGGTGCGGGGCCGACCGGTGCGGTGGGAGGCCCCCGCCTCGCGTCCGCCTCTAGCACACGAGACGCGCAGATCCTCGGGGTTTCCGCGCCCTTGCGGCGTGAGGGGGAGAGGTGCTACGAACCGGCTCGCCATGTCATCCACGACGGACATCCGCAAGGGCTTGAAGATCCAGATCGACGGCGTGCCCTTCCACGTCGTCGAGCACCAGTTCGTCAAGCCCGGCAAGGGGCAGTCGTTCACGCGCTGCCGGGTGCGCAACCTGACCAACGGCAACGTCGTGGAGCGCACCTGGAAGAGCGGCGAGTCGGTCGAGCTCGCCGACGTCGAGGATCGCGCGATGACGTATTCGTGGTCCGAGCAGGACGCCTACGTCTTCATGGACCCCAACACCGGCGACCAGATCTACGTCGACAAGACCAAGCTCGGCGATGAGGCCGCCTACCTGGTCGAGGGCCTGCAGGTCGACGTGACGCTCTACAACGGCAACCCCATCGGCGTCGAGCTGCCCCCCAACGTCGTGATGCAGATCGTGGCGAGCGAGCCTGGCATCAAGGGCGACACCGCGAGCGGCGCGACCAAGCCCGCGACCCTCGCCACGGGCGCGGTCGTCAACGTCCCTCTGTTCATCAAGGAGGGGGAGTGGATCAAGATCGACACCTCCACGGGGCAGTACCTGGAGCGCGTCAATCGGTGAGGTTCTAGGGGCCCTCCGAGAGGCCCCCCCGAGCTCCCACGTATCCGCTTCGTCTGGAGGCGCGCGCGAGGTCCTTTTCGGCTGGCGCGCGTGACGGTTTCGCTTCATGCTTTGGGCCCGAATGACGCGCCCGCACCTGCTCGCGATCCTCACCGGTCTGCTCCTCCTCGCCGCGATCGGCACCGCCTGCGGGGAGACCGTCAGCATCGACGCGCCGGCCGCGGCGGGGGCGGGCGGACCCGACGACAAGGTGCCCATCGCGTCGCCCATCGCGGCCGAGTCCGGGCTCCCGTGCGACGTGGCCAAGGTGCTCGGCGACAGATGCACGAGCTGCCACGGGGCCCAGCCGACCTTCGGCGCGCCGATGGCCCTCACGTCGTACGACGCTCTGGTCGCGCCGGCGCCGAGCGACAAGGCCAAGAAGGTGTACGAGCGCGTCGGCGCGCGCATCCATGACGACGCTCGCCCGATGCCCCAGCCTCCGAATCCGCGGCTGTCGGTCGCGGAGATGGCCGTCCTCGACGGCTGGATCGCCAAGGGCGCGCCGAAGTCCGACGGCACGTGCTTCGTCGCGACCCCGGACGGCGGCGCGAAGCCGACCCTCGACTGCTCGCCGGACATGAAGCTGCAGGCGACCAAGCCGTGGACGATGCCCACGGCCACGACGAACGAGTACGTCTGCTACGGCATGGACATCGCAGCCGCGACCGACCGGCACATCGTCACGATCGCGCCGCGCATCGACAACCCGAAGATCGTGCACCACGTCCTGCTCTTCCAGACCGACTCGGCGTACCCGACGGTCCCGCAGAAGTGCAACGCGGGCGGAGGGCTCGGGTGGCGCATGATGTTCGGCTGGGCGCCCGGCGGAAAGCCCATCACCCTGCCGAAGGAGGCCGGGTTCCCTCTCAAGAAGGGCCAGCCCAACCACTACGTCGTGCAGGTCCACTACAACAACATCTCGGCCCTCGTGGGCGAGACCGACACCTCGGGCTTCGACCTCTGCACCTCCACGCCGCGCCAGTACGAGGCCGACGTGGCCGCGTTCGGCACGCAGGCCATCAAGATCCAGCCGCGCTCCACGCTCGACAAGACGTGCAGCTACACCGTGGGGAGCTCCAACTTCGACGGGAGGCACCTCATCGCCGCGATGCCGCACATGCACGACATCGGGACACTCATCGACACCCAGCTCGTCCGCCCGGGCGGCGGGCCCGAGGTGAGCCTCGGCACGGTACCCAACTGGGACTTCGATACGCAGCTCTGGTACCCGCTCGACGTGACGCTCAAGTCGGGCGACGTCATCCGGACGCGCTGCGCGTGGGACAACAAGGGCGACACCGTGGTGAACTTCGGAGAGAAGACGGAGGACGAGATGTGTTACTCGTTCACGCTCTACTATCCGAAGATCAACACGCTGCTCTGGAGCTTCGTCCTCCCGGCGGCCACCTCCAGCTGCAAGTAAGGCGCGATCATCGAGCTGTACGGCAACACGCTGGGCCTCTCGAAGGCGGGGACGAGGACGCTGGAGCGCATCTACCGGCGTCGCGTCCCGCCGAACGACATCACCACACCCGAGCTCACGCGTTCGCTCATCGACGCGTCGATCGAGACCAAGCGGCAGGTCGGCGCGCTCGTCCACCGGTCGGGCCAGGTCGACTACGTCATCGTGGGCGACGCGGCCAAGCTCATGCTCCCGGACATCGGGCGCCTCCGCGCCGCCGAGGGGCGCTTCCGGGGCCTGCGGCTCGTGCACACGCACGTCCACGGCGAGGGCCTCACGAAGGACGATCTCGTGGACCTCGTGCGGCTCCGGCTCGATCTCGTGTGCGCGATCCAGCTCTCGCCGCGCGGCGAGCCGCAGGGCGTCTCGTACGCGTACAACGTGCCGACGGACGCGGCGCAGACGACGCCGTACCACGCGGTCGGGCCCCTCCCCCTCGCCCAGGCGAGGCTCGACGTGGGCGCCCTCATGCAGGATCTCGAGGCCGATTTCGCGAAGCGCTCCCGCGCGCGGGTCGTGCGCGCGCGATCCGGCCGGGCGATCCTGATCCACGTCTCGAGCAAGTCGGACCGCCGCGGCGGCGAGCTCGCCGAGGAGGGGATCCGCGAGCTCCGCTCGCTCGCGTACACGGCGGGCGTGGAGGTCTGCGACACCATCGTGCAGGCTCGCGCCCATGTCGATCCGAGGTACGTCCTCGGTCGGGGCAAGCTCGACGAGGCGATCGTGCGCGCCATCGAGCTCGACTGCGACGTCCTGATCTTCGATCACGACCTGTCCCCGACGCAGGCGTCGGCGATCGCGAGCGCGAGCGATCTCAAGGTCATCGACCGGACGCAGCTCATCCTGGACATCTTCGCCCAGCGCGCCGAGAGCAAGGACGGCAAGCTCCAGGTCGAGCTCGCCCAGCTCGCCTACAACATGCCGCGCCTCTCCCAGAAGGACGACTCGCTCTCGCGCCTCACGGGCGGGATCGGTGGTCGTGGCCCCGGCGAGACGAAGCTCGAGATCGGCCGGCGCCGCGCGAAGGAGCGCGTCACGCACCTCGAGGCGGAGCTCGAGAAGCTCGGTCGCCGCCGCATGGAGCGCCGCCGCCGCCGGGCGCGGGCGGACGTCCCGAAGGTCGCGATCGTGGGGTACACCAACGCCGGCAAGTCGACGCTCCTGAATGCCCTCACGGGAGCCGGTGTGAAGGCCGAGGACAAGCTCTTCGCCACGCTCGACACGCGCTCCCGGTCGCTCTACGTCGCCGAGCTCGGGCCATCCGGGGGCCGCGTGATCGTCACGGACACCGTGGGCTTCATCCGCGATCTCCCCAAGGATCTCTTCGCAGCCTTCCGGGCCACGTTCGAGGAGGTCGAGGACGCGGACGTGATCGTCGACGTGGTCGACGCGAGCGACCGATCGCGCGGCGATCACATCGACACCACCGAGGCGGTGCTCGGGGAGCTGGGGCTCGGCGAGATCCCGCGCCTCGTCGTGTACAACAAGATCGATCTCGTGGCCCCGCTCGGCGTGCAGATCCTGAGAAAGACCCACCCGGAGGCGGTGTGCATCTCCGCGTCGGATCCGGCCTCGACCGGGCCGCTCCTGTCGCGGGTCGCCGGCCTGCTCCGGGAGCTCTGGGCGCAGCGTGCGCGCGAGGAGGAGGACGCGCGCGCGACCCGGCTGGCGGAGGACCGGGGGTCGCCGAGCGACGGCGAGGGCGGTCGTCCTTGATCAGCGGGCCCCGACTGGGTATGTCGCGTCCATGCGAACCCTGACCTGCGCCGTCCTCGCCCTGACCCTGGCCGGTTGCGACAAGGACGAGAAGGCCCCCAGACCCGCGACCTCGGCGTCCGCGTCGGGGAGGGCACCGGCGGCGGCCTCCACGCTCGCACCCTCCGGGAGCGTCGCCGCCACCCCGAGCGCGAGCGCGAGCGCGGAGCCCGAGGCCCACCACGACTGCCCCGCGGGCTCGACGGGCACCGGCAGCTTCGCCAAGCCGTGCGAGGCCAAGGGCAAGGAGCGGATGATGGAGGTCGCCTGGTCGAAGACCGACGACAAGGGCCCCTGGTTCAAGGTGAAGAGCAAGTCGAAGCTCGTCATCCAGTGGGGGAAGGTGGCCGTCTACTTCTACGACAAGGGCGGAAAGCAGATCGACATCAAGGAGGCGGTCGAGGGCGGCAAGACGCACGCCTACCACACGTGCTTCGGCAACGTCTTCGGAGGCCCGATGAACGCCGGCGAGAAGGCGACCGTCACGTTCTCCTGCGTCAAGAGCAGCCACATCCCCGAGGGCGCGGTCGCGATCGAGGCCGAGGTGCCGATGGTCGGCTTCGCGGACGCATCGGGGAAGAAGATCGACTTCTACTGGAAGAACAACGATCTGATCCCCGAGGAGCGCCCGAAGGGCGGAGTGAAGTGAGGGGGCCGATCACGGCGCCGCGCGGGTCCGAGAGGAGCTGCAAGGGGTGGGTCCAGGAGGCCGCGCTCCGGATGCTGCACAACAACCTCGACCCCGATGTGGCCGCGCGCCCGGAGGCTCTGGTCGTGGACGGCGGGCGCGGCAAGGCGGCCCGGTCGTGGGAGGCGTTCGACGTCATCGTGCGCGAGCTCCGCGCCCTCGGAGACGACGAGACCTTGCTCGTGCAATCGGGCAAGGCCGTGGGTCGGTTCCGCACCACGAGGGACGCCCCGCGTGTCCTCATCGCCAATTCGAACCTCGTCCCGAAGTGGGCCACGTGGCAGGAGTTCGATCGGCTCGACCG
>SXNL01000129.1 GCA_005777185.1 Myxococcales bacterium | reverse complement strand
GGGAGGGTGAGGTCTGCGCGGGGCTCGCGCGCTCCTCCCTCTCCCTTCAGGGAGAGGGAGGCCGGGAGGGTGAGGTCTGCGCGGAGCACGCGCGCTCCTCCCTCTCCCTTCAGGGAGAGGGAGGCCGGGAGGGTGAGGTCCGCGCGGAGCACGCGCGCTCCTCCCTGGCTTCGCGGAACCTCTTCGTCTCCCCCTGAGCGCGCGTAGCGCGCGATTTGGGGGAGACCGACGCGCGCAGCGCGGCGAGTGGGGGCACCCCTTCTCTTGCGCTGGATCGCGCCTATCCGAACGGAATTGCCGCTAGCGCCGACGCCGCTCCGGGACCTTCATCTCGCGCATGCCCAGCTGCAGCCGGCGGATGACCGCCTTCTTCTGGCGCTCCTTGTACTTCGCGTGCGACGCGTCGCCGACCTCGTTCTTGGCCTCCGCCTCCCGGTCGATGACCTGGAACTCGCAGATGACGAACACGATGTTGCCGAGCGCCCGGGCGCCAGCCGGCGCGCGGTCGAGGATCTTCTGCGGGAGCCGCACGGGCATGTCCACGACGAAGTGGATGATCCGGTAGTTCTCCGAGCTGAAGACGTTGTCCCCGAGGGTGTAGTCCTCGTCCTTCCCGGCCTGCATCTCGGGGAGCATCGGCCGGAGGTGAGGGTTGTCCTGGCAGTACTTCTTGAAGTTGAAGATCGAGTTGATGCTCTGCCCGGGGATCACGTAGTTGAAGGGAAAGAGCCTCTTCGTCAGGAACTGGACGATCGGGAAGATGTCGTCCCGGTCCCGCGCCACGATCCGGAAGCGGAGCTTGTCGTAGATCTGAGCGGCCACCGTCTCCTGCTTCGACAGGAGCTTCGTGAAGAGCGAGTCCTTGTTCTTGCGTCCACCGATGAACTCGGTGATCGGGAAGCCGTCGGCCAGCATGCTTCCGATGACGCGGTAGACCTTCTCCTCCACGAGGTGGAACACCTCCTGGTCCGACATCGGGAGCATGAAGAAGAGCTCCCGACCGTCGATGTGGTGGATGATGTGCATGCACTTCAGGATCGTGCACGCGCACATCTGGCGGTGGCCCGCGGTCGAGGCCAGCCTCACCAGCTCCTCGGTCGTGGCGCGCTCGACCGGCTTCGGGATCGGGTACTCGAAGTGGCGGCGGAGGTAGCTGATGGCCTGCTCCTTGACCACCTCCATCCGGGCCCGGTCCGCCTCGAGATCGGGCCGTAGCTCCTCCGCGAGGAGCAGCTCCCGCACCTCGACGTCGGTCTGGAGGTTCAGACGGTGCCAGTCGATGATCGAGTCGCCCCGCAGCACGAGGCGCACCGCCTCGAGGTCGGCGAGGGTGAAATCCTCCAGCCGCTTGAGCCGCAACCCGTCAGACCTTCTCGACCTGCTCGACCACGACGGTGCGCGAAGCCTCGACCTCGTGCCCGAGCCGCTGCCGGCCGAGGCTCAGCGTCCCGACGAAGATGCCGACCGTGACGGCCAGCACTGCGAAGTGGCCGAGGAAGGCGCCAGACCAGCCCGCGACGGCGAGGGGGGCCAGAGCGGCGAGGAACCAATGGGTCAGCTTCATTCCGTGTCTCCCGGGTGCGTATGCTCGGTGGCAGATAGGGTGTGTGCTGCGTCTGCCTACATGTAAGATAAGATACGACACTGCGGCGAGGTTGGGCAACTTCTACCGACCCTGGACGCGGTGTTTCAAGGGAAAACGATCCCACCCCCTCGCATGAAACATTCCATCCTCGCATCGAAGTCTTTGGAATATCTATCGAATGTCTTTTCAATGATTTGACCCCGCTCGGGGGGCGTTCCCGGCTCCCGGACGTGTCCCGGCACCCACGGACGCGGACGCGAGCCCCCGCGGCTCCGCTCGGTCCGCGCGCGGCGCTCGCCACGGAGCCCCCCGCGCGATTATCGTCGGACCCGTGAGCAACCGGGTACCCCGCTTCGCAGCCGTCATGGGGCCGTTCGCTTCCGCGGCGACGGTCGCGGCCTGCGTGACCGTGGACCCGGGCCCCAATTTCGTCGTGGCCGACGAGTCGTTCGACGCGGACTTCTTCTTCTGCCGCGTGGAGCCCGAGTTCCTGGTCCGCAGGCGATGTGGTCCGGGCGATCCGGCGCTGGGCGATGTCGCCGGGGGGTGCCACTTCAATGCGTCCGCCGTGAGCGGCATGGCCCTCACGAACCATCCTCCGGTCGACTGCGGCGGAGGGGACCACCCGCTGAACCGGTCGGCCCTCGGGGTCGGCAGCCCGGCGCAGGGCAACCTGCAGTCGGCCACGCTCGTGATGAGCCGCGACGTGCAGACCGCCCCTATCTACGTACGCCCCACCGGGGCCAATCACCCCCGCGCCATCTTCCCGAAGAACGATCCCGTGCTCGATCTCCTCAGGCAGTGGGCGGCGCGATGAGGAGGCGGTCCCTGTTCCTCCTGGTCCTGGGGGCGACCCTGACGACCGCCTCCGGCGCCGACGCAGGCGACGCCGAGGCGTTCGCTCGGGTGGTGGTGGACGTGTCCGAGCTGCGCTCCGGTCCCGGGATCTCGTATCGGGTCATCCGGACCGCGGAGCGCGGAGAGACGCTCCCGCTCGAGGGCCGACCGGGCGCCGGGTACTGGCTGGAGGTCGTGCTCCCGGACGGGCGGCACGCGTACGTGCTCGGCGACGAGGTGCAGACCTACGCGGTGCGGACGGGCGAGCCGGGAGCTCCCTCGCGTCCGGGTCTACTCGCCGCGCCGCCCCTCGAGGGAGCGCGGGGCGGGCTGGCCATCGTCGGCGGTGTGCTGAGCGTGGCGACCGACGGATCGCGGCGCGGCTCTGGCTACCTCGAGGTCCGCCCCTCCGTCGTGGTTCACCGCACCGTCTCGCTCGACGGGTTCGTCGGCGACGCGCCGACCTCCAGGGGCCAGCACATCGTCTACGGAGGGGGAGCGACCTTTCACTTCGCGCCGGGCTGGCCGATCTGTCCGTTCGCGGGGCTGGGGGGGGGCGGCGTGACCGTCGTCCCCAACGCCGACACGTTCCTCCACCGGAGGCGCGACTTCCTCCTGGCGCGCGCCAGCGCGGGCGTGCTGTTCGCGTTGCGCGGCCGGATCCTCGTGCGCATCGAGGCGTCCAACATGAGCCTCTTCACCGCGAATTCACTCGAAAATGCGCAAACCTACGTGGGCGGAATGGGGGTCTACTTCTGATGGCACGCGCCCTCGCACCCTTCGCGCTCCTCGCCCTGACGTGGACCTCCGCGTGCGTGACCGTCCGCCCGGTCGAACGCGCCCGACTGGCCGACCCGATCATGCAGTTCGACGGCGACCCTGTCGCCGCGGCGCGGGCGCGCCACGTGCTCGAGAACCGGGAGGGGAGCATGGGGGGGGCCGGCGTCGCCGGCGGAGGCTGTGGCTGCAATTGAGGTCCCGAGGCCCGCTGCTCGCCGCATCGCTCGCCGCCGCTGGCTGCGTCTCTTCGGTCGAGGCGAGCGCCGCAGCGCAGACTGCGACCGCGGAGACGACGCACACGCTCTACGCCGAGTCGCCCACCCGGACGCGCATGCTCGTGTACACGCCAGGAGGCAGCGTGAAGGTCGACCCGACGGGCTGGCTCGGCCTTCGCGTGGCCTACGAGGCGGACGTGGTCTCGGGCGCGACCGTCGCGGTCAAGGCCGGCGGCGCCTACCAGCGGAACAACCCCGCCGCCGACGTGGTCACCACGGCGAGCGTCCGTGACCTCCGGAGCCTCGCGACCGGCGCCGTCTCGTTGCGGCACGAGGACGTGACGTTCACGACCTCGTACGCGTACTCCACCGAGAGGGACTACCGCTCGCACAGCATCAACCCCGCCATCCGGACGGACGTCTACGGCCACAACACCCAGCTCGAGATCAGCTGGGCGAAGAGCATCGACGAGGTCTGCGACCGTGTGCAGGGAACGAGCGACGCGGTCACGCGCCGTCGCGCCCTCGAGGACGCGACGGGCTGTTTCACCAAGGATCCGCTCCGTACCGGACGCGATCTCGGTGTGGACGGCTTCCAGGGGAGCTGGTCGCAGTCGTGGACGCCGATCCTCGCGACCCAGATCGTGTACACGGCGCAGCTCATCCACGGCTTCCAGAGCAACCCGTACCGGAGCGTGATCGTCGCCCAGGGCCTCCGGGCGCAGGAGCACCACCCGGAGGATCGCGCGCGCCATGCCCTCGCGGTGCGGGCGAACCTCTATCTCAAGCCGATCAAGGGCGCTCTCCGCCTCATGCTGCGCGCGTACCGGGACACCTGGGACCTCCGGAGCGGGACCGCGGAGCTCGAGTTCGAGCGGTACTTCGGGGAGGCGCTCCGCGCGTCGCTCCGCGGGCGGATCTACCGGCAGTCGGGCGCCCTCTTCTTCAGCGACGACTACACGGGCGGCGACCCGCCGGCCGGTCCCAAGGGGGCCTATTTCTCGGGCGATCGCGAGCTCTCCCCCTTCACGAGCGCCCTCGGCGGAGTACGTGCAACCTACACGTTTCGACCGCGGGAGGGCCGGCTCCTCGGCCTCGCGAGGGACGCGCGAGCGTCGGGAACGCTCGACGTGATCGGGTTCTCCTACGACGAGTTCACGCTCGGTGGCGCGCCGATCGAGAACGCCCGGGCCCTCGTCGCGGGACTCTCCCTGGCCGCGAGCTTCTGACGGTCCGGGGAGTCAGTCGTCGCCGCCGTCGCGGAGGCCGTGCTTCTTGGCGATGTCGTGGAGGTGCTTGCGGTCCATCTTCGCCTCACGGGCCGCGGCGCTCACGTTCCCGCCGTGGCGGGCGAGGAGCCACCTCACGTACCGTCGCTCGAACTCCGCGTCGAACTTCGCGCGCGTCTCCCGGTAGCTGTTCTCGGGTTCGAAGTGGAACGTCGCGTCGCCCGCGGACGTGGAGGGCAGGGTGAGCACGCCGATCTCGTGGGCGTCCGTCGCCTGCGCCATGTAGATCGCCCGCTCGAGCACGTTGCGGAGCTCGCGCACGTTGCCCGGCCAGTCGTGCGCCGCGAGGGACGACATCGTCTGCGGGCTGACCGAGAGCCGCGCCAGCGGCGAGGCCGACGCGAGGATGTGCGAGACGAGCTGCGGGATGTCTTCGCGCCGGGCCCGGAGCGGAGGAACGGTCACCGGGACGACGGCGAGCCGGAAGTAGAGGTCCTCCCGGAACTTTCCGAGCGCCACCTCGCGCGTCAGGTCGCGCTTGGTGGCCGCGATCACGCGCACGTTGGAGTGCATGGGCCGGTTGCCGCCCACGCGCCGGTACTCGCGCGTCTCGAGCACGCGGAGGAGCTTCGGCTGCACGTCGAGCGGCAGCTCCCCGATCTCGTCGAGGAACACCGTGCCCCCCTCCGCCAGCTCGAACGCCCCCTGCCGCGTGGCGACCGCCCCCGTGAAGGCGCCGCGTTCGTGGCCGAAGAGCTCGCTCTCGATGAGCGAGTACGTCACGGCCCCGCAGTCGACGACGATGAACGGCTTCTTGTCCCGGCTGCTGTGGGACCAGACGGCGCGCGCGAGCACGTCCTTTCCCGTTCCCGTCTCGCCCTCGAGGAGCACCGTGGCGTCCGTCGGCGCGATGCGCTCGAGGACGCCGAATATGGTCCGCATGAGGAGGCTCTGCCCGAGCGCGCCGCCGAAGTGGGTGTGCTCGCTCGGCAGCACCTCGACGCGCTGCGCGGCCGGCCGAAACGAGACCTCGACCTCGCCCACGCGGAGCACGCTCCCTGGCTGGAGCGTCGCCTCCCGGATGCGCGTCCCGTCCACCTTGGTGCCGTTGGTGGATTCGAGATCGCGCACGTGGATCCCGTCGGGCGCCTTCACGAGCTCGCAGTGGTGGCGCGACACCGTGTCGTCGGAGAGGACGAGATCGTTGTCCGGAGCCTTGCCGATCGTCATCCGGCCGCCGACCGGCTTCGTCGTCCCCGTGTGGGCGCCCGTGAGCACGATCGCGACGAGCCCGGCGGTCCCCAGCACGGCCGAGCTCGCGGCGCGCGTGGCGATCTCGACGTCGGCGGGCGGCTGGGGGGGGGGCGCGGCAGGCTTCTCGTCGGTCACGGCGCGTCTCGTCGCGCCGGATCCGGCAGCTCGACCTGGGTCGTGCTTCCCTCGAGGCGCACCCGCTTCTCTACCGTGTTTTTCGTCCCGTCGCTCACAATCCCGATCTCGAGAACGTACTCCTTCGGGGGGAGGCGCACCTCCTGCGAGAGGACGCGCGGCGCGTGGCCAGGGGAGAAGCGTAGCTCGGTCGCCCGGACCTCCTCGTCGCCGTCGCGGTAGCGAAGCTCGAGCGCCGTCACCGCCGGCGCGCGCGCGCCGAGGTGGATGCGCAGCGTGTTGTCCTTCGGAGCGTGCGGGCCGAAGGCGAGGTACCCGACCGCGAGGAGGGCGAGGACGCCGAGGCCGATGCGCGCACGTCCCCGGACGGGTCGGCCGTCTCCTTCCGTCGGGCCGCCGCCCGGGGTCACTGCCCTCTCGCCGTCCTGATCCTCGCGATCAGTCCCTTCACGACCGGCTCCGACAGATCGAACTGCGGCATCTTCCCCTTGCCCTTGCGGATCGACTGCGCGAGCTGCTCGTCCGTCACCTTCGCCTGCCACGCCGGGTCCGTCAGATCCGCCGCCTTCACCATCGGTCCGGTCGGCCCGTCGCCCTTCCCGATCGGGCCATGGCAGGTCATGCACTGGTTGCGCCACGTCGCCTCGACGAGGGCGTCCCCGGTGCCCTGGCCCGACTTCCCCTTGCCCTGCTGCTTCGCGGTCTGCTCCTTCTGCTCGTGGTCCCTGGGCGTCCACTCCGCGAGCGTCGCCGAGGGCGGCCGATCGCACGCGAGCAGCCCCACGGACAGGAGCAGAAAGGCGCACGATCTTCGCACGGGAGCCACGCTAGCCCGCGTCCCCCGGAGCGTAAAGCCTTGTCACCGGGACCCCGCGACGCTAGCTTTGAGTTCAGGCGTGGACCTCACCCTCCGAGGCCGCGACCCGAGGTTCCATGTACTCGAACGCCGGCTCCCCGCCGCCGCCGCCGCCCACCGCCGCGGCCGCCCAGAAGCGCACCGTCCCAGAGCTCCGCGCCAGAAAGGGCGGCGAGCCGCTCGTGATGGTGACGGCCTACGACTACATGATGGCGCGGCTCGTCGACGAGGCCGGCGTCGACATGGTGCTGGTCGGCGACTCCCTGGGGATGATCGTCCAGGGCCTGGCCAACACGATCCCCGTCACGCTCGACGAGATGGTCTACCACACGCGCGCCGTCGCTCGTGGGCTGGCTCGCTCGCACCTCGTGGGCGACCTGCCGTTCATGAGCTACCAGACGTCGCCGCAGCAGGCCATCGAGAGCGCGGGCAAGCTCATGAAGGACGGCCACGCCGAGAGCGTGAAGCTCGAGGGCGGCCTCGAGGTGGCCGAGCACGTGTACCGGATCGTCCGCGCGGGGATCCCCGTCGTGGGCCACGTCGGCCTCACGCCCCAGAGCGTGCACGCGCTGGGCGGCTTCAAGGTGCAGGGCCGAGGCCGTGACGAGGCGGAGAAGGTGCTCGCCGACGCGCGCGCGCTCGACGACGCCGGCGTGTTTGCGATCGTGCTCGAAGCGATCCCGCCGGACCTCGCCGACGCCGTCACGCGCGCCGTGTCGGTGCCGACGATCGGCATCGGCGCGGGGAACGCCTGCGACGGGCAGGTGCTGGTCTGCACGGACCTGCTCGGCATGATGCGCGGGCACACGCCCCGCTTCGCGAAGCGGTACGCCGAGCTGGGCGATTCGATCGTGGACGCCGTCTCGCGGTACGCCGGTGAGGTCCGCTCGAGGGCGTTCCCGGGCAAGGAGCACACGTTCAAGCCCAACGCGCAGGATCCGCGGGGCCCTGGAAGCCAGGAGGCCGCCAGAGACGAGCACGCCCTCGACGCGCCGCTGGCCCTGGATCTGTGGCACTAACGTCGTTCAGGGGTGGGACGGCACGGAGGGCGGGAGGATCGAGTCGCGCTCGTCGGTGCGGCGAACGATGAAGCGACGGTAGGCGACGAGCGGGAGGATCGAGGCGAGGACCGCGCTCGCGATCGCGAGGGCGATGGGGGCATCGTCGACGTCGAAGACGTGGCCGAGCGTCCAGCCGATGCCGGCACCGACGCCGGTCACGAACGTGGTGCCGACGACGGCGGCGATCCAGATCGCGACGCGGTTCTCGAGGGCGAGGCGGAGGAGCACGAAGACGGCGAGCGCGATCGCGAGGGAAGGGCCCCAGCTCATCGTGGTCGCGAAGATCAGGACGAGGAAGAGCGTGAGGGAGATACCGCCGTTGGTGTAGCCGATGATCTCGGAGGCGAACGGCTCGGCGGACTCCGTGAAGAGGAGGCGGTAGGCCCGTTCCTTGGAGCGCGCGCTAAGCATGCAGCACCTGGAGGGACGCGCGTGCGGGCCGCGAATTCAACACTGCCTCTCGCATGTGCCGACGATGAAGCATCCAGAGTGCCAGGGCCAAGTATCTGGAAACATTGACGTTCGACGCCGGGTGAAGCGCCCCGTTCACGCACCGGGACGCGGTCCGTGGGGTGTATCAGCGGCCCTCGGACGAGCCGGCGCGTCAGTCGTGAATCCCGCCCGGCACCCTCGCGCGGCCCTGGGCGACGCGGTCGTTCCACGTCTCGGGCGGCCCCGTGCGGCTCTCTTCCATCGTGATGCAGCCCGAGACGGGGCACACGAGCTGACACAGGTTGCACCCCACGCACTCGGGCTCGTCGACCCACGGGACGCGGGAGCCGGCGTGCTTGCCGATGGGGAGCGGCACGGGCGCGATCGCCTTTCCGTGGGTGTGCGCGTGCGGTGGCCGCTCGCGATCGTCGGGGCCCGTGAAGATGCACTGGTGCGCGCCGTCGTTGCACGCCGTCACGCAGAGCTGGCAGCCGATGCACTTGTCCTTGTCGATCTTCGCGACCAGCTTGTACGCGAGATCGAGGTCGCCCCACTCCTGGTACGAAGGGACGGCGCGCCCGCGGAGCTCGTTCACGGACTTCATGCCGTGCTCGTCCAGGTACGAGCTCAGGCCCTGGATGAGGTCCTCGACGATGCGGTAGCCGTAATGCATGACGGCGGTGCAGACCTGGACGCTGGTGCATCCGAGCGCGATGAACTCGGCCGCCTCGCGCCAGGTGGAGATGCCGCCGATCCCGCTGATGGGTACCCTGGCGATGCCGGGCTCCCGCGCGAGGGCGGCGACCATGTGGAGCGCGATGGGCTTCACCGCGGGACCGCAGTAGCCGCCGTTCGAGGACGCGCCGGCGACGCGGGGGAAGGGCACCATCCGGTCGAGATCGACGCCGATGATGCTCTTGATCGTGTTGATGAGGGAGATCCCGTCGGCGCCTCCCGCCACGGCGGCGAAGCCGGGCTCGGTGATGTCGCCCGTGTTCGGCGTGAGCTTCACGAGCACGGGCGTGCGCGCGAACTCCTTCGTCCAGCTCGTGATCTCCTGCAGCAGCTTCGGCTCCTGCCCCACCGAGGATCCCATCCCGCGCTCGCACATGCCGTGGGGGCAGCCGAAATTGAGCTCGAGGCCGTCGACGCCGACGTCCTCGCAGCGCTTGATGAGGACGCGCCAGTCTTCCTTCGTCTCCGTCATGAGCGACGCGATGACCGCGTGCTTCGGGTAGCGCTTCTTCACCTCCGCGATCTCGCGCAGGTTGACGTCGAGCGGGCGGTCCGTGATGAGCTCGATGTTGTTGAGCCCCATCATCTTGTACGTGCCGAGGTCGACCGCGGCGAAGCGGCTCGTCACGTTCACGATGGGGTCGCCGAGGGTCTTCCACACGGCGCCGCCCCAGCCCGCGTCGAAGGCGCGCATGACTTGCTCGCCCGTGTTCGCGGGCGGCGCCGAGGCGAGCCAGAAGGGGTTCGGGCTCTTGATGCCGCAGAAGTCGATCGACAGATCCGCCATGTTCAGCCTGCTCCTGACTGCCCCGCGAATGCCGCGAGCATCGTCCGCGCCGCGTTTCGCCCGTCGGCGACCGCGTTGACCACTTCCTTGCCGCCGTTCGTGCAGTCGCCCCCGCTGTACACCTTGGGGTTGCCCGTCCGCCCCGTCGTCGGATCGCACACCACGCAGCCGCGCGCGTCGAGCGCGACGCCGGGGAGCTCCCTCGCGACCGCGCGGAGCTTCGACTGGCCGATCGCCACGGCGACCAGGTCGCACGGGATGTCGTGGTCGGAGCCCGCGACGTTCTTGCCTCCCTCCGTCCGGACGCAGCGGAGGCCGGTGACGTCGCCACCCGCGCCGCGGAGGACGGCCACGGGCTGCGTGTGCTCGATGAGCCGGACCCGCTCCTTGCGCGCGCCCATCATCTCGTGGACGTAGCCGCTCATCTGCTCGTGCCCGCGGCGGTAGACCATGGAGACCTCGGCGCCGCCGAGGGAGGCGCACTCGCGCGCCACGTCGATGGCCGTGTTGCCGCCCCCGACGACGATGACGCGGCCGATGCGCGTGCCCCTCTTCATGTGGAGCTTCATCTCCTCGATCCACGCGACCGCCCCCATGACGCCCGGCCCGTCCTCGCCGGGGATCCCGAGCCGCGTGTCGTCGCCGAGGCCGACGCCGATGAACACCGCGTCGTACTGGTCGAGGAGCTGCGCGCCGGTGATGTCCCTCCCGATCTCCACGCCGTGGCGGATCTCGACGCCCATGCGCTCGATCCAGGAGATCTCGAGCAGCGCATCGTCGGCCTTGAGCTTGTAGGGCGCGATGCCCCACGTGTTGAGGCCGCCCGAGACGGGCCGCTTCTCGAAGATCACCGCCTCGACCCCCTCGAGGGCGAGGTAGCCGGCGCACGCGAGCGACGCGGGCCCCGCGCCGATGAGGGCGACCTTGCGGCCCGTCGTCCGCGGCTTCGGCGAGAAGATGGGGGCGGTCGACGGGTCCATGACGGCGTCCGTCGCGTACCGCTGCAGGCGGCCGATCTTGATCGGCTCGCGCTCCCATGCATTGTACACGCAGCTCCCCTCGCACAGCACCTCGACGGGGCACACGCGGGCGCAGGAGTAGCCGAGGAGGTTCTGGGCGAAGATCGTCTGCGCGGCGCCGCGGACATTGCCCGACGCGATCTTCTTGATGAACGTCGGGATGTCGATCTCGGTGGGGCACGCCTTGATGCACGGCGCGTCGACGCAGTAGAGGCAGCGCTCCGCCTCCGCGCGGGCCTCTCCCTCGGGGTAGAGGGGCTTCTTGTCGGGGAAGACGGTCTCGAGGCGATCCGGATCGAGCGTGGCTGTCATCGTGGGTCCTCGGGGCAGGGACCGACCATCCTACCGGATCTTGGCCTCGCCGGGAAAGAAGCGAAGGGGTCCTTCGCGAACGGCTGTCGCGCGCGCGCCGGGGCCTCAGCTCGCGAACGTGGCGAGCGACGCGTCCAGGATCCTCACCGCCGTCTCGACGTCCTCGCGGACGACGTTGAGGGCCGGGGAGACGCGGAGCACGTTGTTGTAGAGGCCGCCGCGCCCGATGAGGAGGCCCCGCTTCTTGGTCTCCTCGAACAGGCGGCCGACCTTGTCCGGCGCGGGCGTGCGGTCCCCGGCGACCTCGTCCGCCACCATCTCGATCGCCTGCATCAGGCCCTTGCCCCGCACGTCGCCGATCGAGCCCGGGTAGCGCGCCTTGAGGCCCAGGAGGCCCTCGCGGAGGAGCGCGCCCTGGGTGGCCGCGTTCTGGATCAGCTTCTCCTCCTCGATGGTCTCGATCACGGCGAGGGCCGCCGCCGTGCTGATCGGGTTGCCGCCGAACGTGGAGATGTTTCCCGCCGTCCACGAGTCCGCGACGCCCGTCGTCGCGAGGACGGCCCCGAGCGGGAGACCGTTCGCGATGCCCTTGGCCATCGTCATGATGTCGGGCTCGACCCCGTCGTGGTGCTGGATCCCCCACATGTGCTCGCCGGTCCGGCCGAAGCCCGTCTGGACCTCGTCGGCGATGAAGACGCCGCCGTACTTCCTCACGATGTCGACGGCGATCTTGAAGTAGCCGTCCGGCGCGTCGATGAACCCGCCCACGCCCTGGATCGGCTCGGCCAGGAAGCCGGCGATGCGGCCGGTGGTCGTCGTCTGGATGAGCTCCTCGATGTCGCGGGCGCACTTCACCTCGCAGCTCGGGTACGAGAGGCCGAAGGGGCAGCGGTAGCAGTACGGCGCGTGGGCGTGCTTGATGGCGGCGATCTGGGTGGGGATCCCGCGGTACTTCGAGTGCGCGGTGAGCGACATCGCGAGCATCGAGCGGCCGGAGTACCCGTGCCGGAGCGCGATCAGCTCCTGGTTGCCCGTGTGCATCTGGGCGAGGGCGACCGCGGTCTCGTCGGCCTCCGTCCCGCTCGCGCAGAAGAAGGCCTTCTTCAGCTTGCCCGGCGCCGTGGACGCGAGCTTCTCGGCGAGATCGACGATGCCCACGGTGGGGTAGAGGGTCGACACGTGCCCGAGCCGGTCGATCTGCGCGTGGACGCGCGCGTTCACCTTCGGGTGGGCCTGGCCCAGCGAGACCGTGAGGATGCCGCCGAAGAAGTCCAGGTACTCGACCCCGTCGAGGTCCTTCACGCGCGAGCCGTTGCCCTCGTCCAGGCAGACCGACTCGGCGTAGTAGTTGGCCAGGCTCGGGAAGAGGAACTCCTTGTGCTTGGCGCGGACGTCTGCGCTGGTTCGCTTGGTCATGGGGCGCTCAGCCGCGCGTCAGGTCGTCGTACGCCTCCGGCCTGCGATCGCGGAAGAACTGCCACGTCTTCCTCACCTCCTCGATCTGGTCCAGATCGCACGTCGCGACGACCAGCTCGTCCTTGTCCTCGGAGGCCGTGGCGAGAAACTTTCCGCGCGGGTCCACGATGTAGCTCGTCCCGTAGAACTTGCCGATGTTCCAAGGCGCCTCGGTGCCAACGCGGTTCGAGGCGGCGACGAAGTACCCGTTCGCGACCGCGTGCGCGGGCTGCTCGAGCTTCCAGAGGTACTGCGACAGGCCCGCCACCGTGGCCGACGGGTTGAACACGATCTCGGCGCCGTTCAGGCCGAGCGCGCGCGCGCCCTCGGGGAAGTGCCGATCGTAGCAGATGTACACGCCCACCTTCGCGAAGCGCGTCTGGAAGACGGGGAAGCCGCCGTTGCCCGGCTTGAAGAAGAACTTCTCCCAGAAGCCGTTCGTGTGCGGGATGTGGTGCTTCCGGTACTTGCCGAGGTAGGTGCCGTCATTGTCGAGCACGGCGGCGGTGTTGTAGAGGACGCCCGGCTGCTCCTTCTCGTAGATCGGGACCACCATCGCCATCTGGAATTTCTTGGCGTAGGTCTGCATGAGCTCGACCGTCGGGCCGGGACACGGCTCGGCGCAGTCGTACCACTTGGTGTCCTGGCTGGGGCAGAAGTAGGGGCCGTTGAAGATCTCCTGGAGGCCCAGGATCTGCACGCCCTTCTTGCCCGCTTCCTCGATGAGCGGCAGGTGTACGTCGAGGCCGGCCTTCTGGACCTGGGCGACGGGCCACGCGGGATCGAAGGGGGTGGCGCACTGGATCAAACCTACCGTGACGTTGCGGGCCATCGGGCTCTCCTCTGTTGCGGGTCTTCGGGTGTGCGGCCAGCCTAGCGGCGGGGCGCGCACGAAGGTAGCGAGAAAATCGCTCCGGCGACGGCGGACGGTGGGCAGCGGACGCCGGACGGCGGATCTGCCGGTTGCGGCGCGCGCGCGCGGTCGGGTAGCTTGTGCGCGATGCGCCGCGCCGCCCTCCTCTCGTGCGTGCTCACCCTCGCCGCGTGCGGCTCCCCCGCGAAGCCCGCGGCGACCGCGACGCCGGCGCGGACCGTGGCGATGTCTCTCCCGACCGACACGGGGGACCTGGTCACGATCCCGATCCCGAAGGTCAAGACCACGGTGCTCGACTTCTTCGGCCCGACCTGCGAGCCCTGCAAGAAGAGCGTCCCCGCGCTCACGGCGAAGCGGCAGGCGATCGAGGCGAAGGGCGGCAAGCTCGTGCTGGTCGCGATCCTCGCCGACGGCGAGACGACCGAGCAGGCCGAGACGGCGCTCCGGTCGTGGGGCGTGAAGTCGCCGTTCCTGGTCGATGCGCACGACGTGTCGAGGAAGGCGCTCGGTTTCAAGGGGATCCCGGCGACCTACGTGCTCGATCGCGCGGGCGCCGTGATCTGGACGGCCCCCGCGGCGGCGTCGGCGGACGACGTGGTCGCGGCCGTGCCGTGAGCGACGCGCACCTGTTCCACACCTGAGGCATCCCCTCATTTTCCGCACGTCGAGCCCGAGCCCGAGCCCGAGCCCGACGAAGACGAGCCGAGCTTCAGCACCATCGCGGTGAGCATCGCCGTGATCCGCACGAGGAGGGCTCGCACAGCCACCAGGCGTTGCGCATCGGCGAGCCCGAGCACGGCCAGAACGTCAAGGACGGCTGCGGTCTCGGTCGCCGAGCGGCGTGCAATGCGGTAGAAGCGCGCCTTGTCCGCCGGAGCGAACTCCCCGGCGCCTTCCGCGATGTTGAGGGGGATCGAGGCGACAGCTCGCCGAAGTTGATCGCTGAGGTAGGCGCGGCCCCTCGGAAAGCGGTCCGCGAGCTGGTC
>SXNL01000128.1 GCA_005777185.1 Myxococcales bacterium | reverse complement strand
TCGGGCTCGGGATCGGGCTCGGGCTCGACGTGAGGAAATGAGGGGATGCCTCAGATCCGCGTGGACACGCCGAGAACCGCCCGGAGCCCCGCACACGTTGCGGCAGTCCGCACGCGTTGCGGGATTCGAGGTAGAATGCAGCCATGAAGATCGCGCAGTTCGTCACCTCGATCGCGGCCGTCGCGTGCGGCGTCATGCTCCTCCGCTGCGGCAGCAGCCAGAGGAACAGCGGCTTCGACGACCCCTCGGCGGCACCAGACGGCGGAGAGGCCGGGGTGAGCGTCTTCGGCGAGGCGGGGGGGCCGGACGCGGCGAGCAAGGTGTGCAGCGCCGATCTCCAGAAGGTCCTCGATCCGAGCGGCGTCGTGGTCGCGACGTGCCCGCCGGATCAGGGTTGCGCGTCGGGCGCGTGCGTACCTGCGTGCATGGCGGCGGCGGCGAGCAAGGGGTCGCTCGGTTGCAACTACGTCGTGGCGACGCCCTCCTTCGACATCACCCAGAACATGAGCATCCTGCCGCCGTGCTTCGCCGTCTTCCTCGCGAACGGGTGGGGCAAGCCCGCGCAGATCACCGCGCAGTACAATGGCAACGCGTACGACGTGACGAAGTTCGCGCGCGTCCCGACGGCGGGCCAGCCGGAGAGCGCCTGGCCGACGCTCACCGCCGCGGGCCTCCCGGCGGGGGGCGTCGCGGTCCTCTTCCTCTCGTCCGATCCGGCGTCGGCCAACGGCACGCCGCTCACGTGCCCCGTGGCGCCCGCGATCAACGCCGCCACCGCGATCCGTGGCACCGGCAGGGGGAAGGCGTGGCGCATCTCGAGCGATGTCCCGGTGACCGCTTACGACATCCTGCCGTACGGCGGGGCCAAGTCGTACCTGCCGAGCGCCGAGCTCCTCTTCCCCGTCACCTCCTGGGGCACGAACTACGTGACGGTGGTGCCGCCCGTCAGTTACCGCAACAACGGCCCGTTCTGGGGTCAGATCACGGCGGGCGAGGACAACACGAAGGTGGAGCTCCTCCCCTCCGTCAACCTGCCCGCGGGGTCGGGTGTCGTCGCCGCGCCCAAGAACACGAAGACTTCGTACACGCTGATGGCCGGCGAGTACGTGCAGTTCCAGACGGGGGAGGATCTCTCGGGCTCGATCATCGCGAGCGACAAGCCCGTGTCGTTCACCGGCGGCAACGGGTACATGTGCTACCAGTCCGCCACGTCCTCCGGCGGAGGCTGCGACGGCGGCCACCAGTTCATTCCGCCGGTCACGTCGCTCGGATCGGAGTACGTGGCCGCGCCGTACAAGTCGCGGCGGACGAGCGGCGCGGCCGAGTCGATCTCGTACCGGCTCCTGGGCATCGTCGCGGGCACGACGCTCACCTACGATCCGCCCGTCGCGGGCGCGCCGACGAGCCTCGACGTCGGCGTCGCCCCGATCTTCGAGACGCCGCTCGCGTTCCGCGTGAAGAGCCAGGACGCGAAGCACCCGTTCTACGTCGCGCAGATCATGTCGGGATCGGGCGTCACGGGCGGCGGGGGGAGCCTCGGTGACGAGGAGTACGTGAACCTGCCGCCGCCGGCGCAGTTCCTGAAGAAGTACGTGTTCTTCACGGATCCCTCGTACCCCACGACCACCCTGTCGCTCACCCGGACGAAGACGTCGTCGGGCTTCATGGACGTGAACATCGCGTGCCTGGGCAACGTCACCGGGTGGACCGACGTGGGCTCCGACGGCCGCTTCCAGACCGCGAACGTGGACCTCGTGCGCGGGGGGACCGGCGTGTCGACCTGCAAGAACGGCGCGCAGACAGCGTCGAGCGACGGCTCGTTCGGCATCATGGTGTGGGGCCTCTCGACGGACGCGTCCTACGCGTACCCCGCGGGCGGCAACGCGGCGCCCATCAACGAGGTCATCGTGCCCGCGGTCCCGAAGTGAGCGAGGGGAGCGGCGCCGAAGCGCGCGACTCGATCGTCTCGCGCGTCTCCGCCCTGCCCACGCCGCGACGGTGGCTGTTCGCCGCCGCGTGGCTCGGGATCCTGGGCGCGGTGGCGGGCCCGATCTACGACGGCATCCACACCTGGAGCGGCGCCACCTGGTACGCGAATCCGGGTTTCATGCGCAGCGTGTGGTGGTGCCCGCCGCTGTTCGCGGCCGCGGCGATCGCCCTCGGCCTCGCGAACCCGGCGTACGACGTCATCATCCTGCGGCGCAACCCGCGCGGCGCCACCGCGGGCGTCATCGCGTCCACGATGGCCGTCTTCACGCTCGCGTACGTGACGAGCGGCTTCCTGCCGGGCGAGTGGTGGCTCAAGACGGCGATCCTGACCGGTCTCTTCGTCATGAACATCCACGGCGCGGGCGGCGAGGTCCGGAACACCCTGCCGAACGCGGCGATCGCGGCGATCGCCGGGTGGGCGGTCGAGTACCTGCTCACGCAGCGCGGCCTGTTCACGCACAGGGACACCGAGCTCATGGGCGTGGCCGGCTGGATCCCCCCCCTCTACGCGACGGCGTCGGTGGCGGTGGGGGCGATCGGGCGCAGGCTGGTGGGCGGCGTCCGCATCGGCTAGATGTCGCTCTCGATGAACTCCACGCAGAAGATGCTCCTCGGCGCCGGATCCGTCGTTGCGCTCGGCGTCGTCGTCTACATGGCGCGCGGGCCGGACGGCCCCCCGACCGTTCCGCCCGCGCCCAGCGCGACGACGGCGCCTCCCGCCACGGCGACGCCGACGGCGGCGCCCACCGTGGCCCCGCCCCCCACCGCCAAGGCGGCCGAGGTTCCCCGAGGCGACGCGGCCGTCGTCACGACCGGGGAGCCGGTCGATCTCGCGACCGCGCTCGCGCAGACGAAGACGCTGGTGGCCGCGCAGGAGGCGCTCGCCGCGGGCGACGCGCGCCGTGCCCTGAAGGAGATGGAGGCCTACGAGAAGTTCCCCTCGCCGCGCGTCCAGCAGGAGGAGGCCACCTTCCTCAAGATCCAGATCCTGCCCCGCGTGGGCAGGCGCACCGACTCGCTCGCCCTTGCGCTCTCGACGCGCGACGACCCGGCGATGGCCCCGTACCAGTCTCGCATCCTCGCGTACACGGTCGACGCAGGCCTCACGCCGCCGCCGCCGCCATGACGCGGCCGTGACCGCCCCTCCGAGCGATCCGCCCGCGGAGGCGGCCCCGCAGCCCAGCGTCGACCGTCCGGGCGCACACCCCGCCGATCCCTTCGAGGCCGAATACCGCCCGCTCGCGGAGCGACAGGTCGGCATCGC
Source organism: Myxococcales bacterium (assembly GCA_005777185.1). GTDB lineage: Bacteria > Myxococcota_A > Polyangia > Polyangiales > Polyangiaceae > SXNL01. The sequence goes on along the minus strand of SXNL01000128.1, from coordinate 2,549 downwards.
CGCGGGCCAGCTTCGCGCGCTCGGGCTCGCCGGGTTCGGCTACCGCCGGGAGCCGCACGGCGCGGTGAAGGGGGTGCTCGAGCTCGTCACGTTCCCTCATCTGGGCGTGCGCGGGACGGCAGCCTGCTCGATGCCGTCGGGCCTCTCGGATCCTTCGATCGCGGCGCTCCGTACGGGGCCCGCGCTGCATTTCCTGCCGTATCGATCCTTCGATCTGGGCTTGTACTTCGAGGGCGGCGCCGGCGTGCTCGATCCGCTCCGCACGCGCCGCGAGATCTTCTTCACCATCGCCCCGGGCATCAGCGTGGACGTCGCGCTCGGCTCGTACTGGTTCCTCCATGTCGACGTCGAGGTCCCGATGGGTGTATCCACCGTGAACGGCGTCGATCGCCTCGCGATCCCCATGGGCTTCATCGGCTTCGGACCCGCGCTGTGACGAAGGCGCGCGTCCTCGTGGTGGGCGCAGGTCCGGCGGGTCTCGCCGCGGGCGTGCGGCTGCTCGAGCAGGGCAGGGCGAAGGTGGAGGTGACGATGGTGCACATGGGTCACCACCTGGGCGGGAAAGCAGCGTCCTACACCGACGCGTACGGCCGCACCGTCGAGCACGGCTGGCACATGATGCTCGGCTTCTACGGGCGTCTGAGAGGCCTGATGCGCCGCGCGGGCGCCGACGAGGGGCAAGCGCTGGCCAGCCTGGCGGGGAAGAGCCATGCCTACGAGCCCGCGAACGGGAGGCTCTCGACCCTGGACTCGGGCGGCGGGCGTCTGAGCGCCGCGGCCAGTTTCGCCGACTACGCGGGAATGCCGCTCGACGACAGACTCCACTTCGGGCGCTTCATGTCGCAGGCGTACGCGCTCGCGCTCTCGGGAGAGGACCTCGAGCAGCACGACGACCTCTGCTTCACCCGGTGGGCGATCGAGCACGGCCTCCGGCCCCACGTCACGCGGTACAGCCTCTTTCGGCTGTTCCGGGACGGGTACTTCAACTTCCCGGAGCAGATCAGCGCGTACCACGTGCTCCGGACGCTGAAGCTGATGAGCACCTCCGAGGACGCGGAGGCCTTCTGCGCGCGCGGCCCGTACTCGGAGCGCGTGTGGGCGCCGATCGGCAGGCGCTTCGAGTCGCTGGGCGGGAAGATCGAGCCGTACACGCTGGTGCGCGGCCTGGTCTACGACGGGCGTCGCGTCCGCGCGCTCGACGTCGCACGGCCCGATCCCGGAGGCCACCGCGACGGGCGCACGTCGTGGAGCACGCCGTCGATTCCGCACGAGGCCGGCTCCGAGCGGCGCATCGAGGGGTTCGATCACGTCATCTCGACGATCCCCCAGGCCGTGTTCGTGACGCTGAATCCCCAGGACGATCGCCTGTGGGCGTCGCCCTACTTCGCGCGCATGAAGAACCTGCGCAGCGTCTCCACGATGTCGCTCACGATCCGCACGCGCGAGCCCGCGCTGCCGTATCCGGGCCCTGTCCATGGATTCCCGGCGCCGCTCGGCATCGCGACCAACATGACGCGCTACCTCGACACGTACACGAGGGGAGGGCAGGCGGGCAGCGAGATCCAGTTCGTCGGCCAGGAGGCCGGCTTCGAGACGTGGAGCGACGACGACGTGACGAATTTCACCCTCGACAACCTCGCGCGGATTCCGGGCGGGGATCTCAGGAAGGCGGGGATCACGTACGCGGAGCTGCACAGAAACCGGAGCGACTTCGAGCGCATCTTCGTGTGCGAGCCGGGCGTGCAGCGCTTCCGGCCGGGCGTGAGGACGCCGTTCGAGAACCTGTTCCTGGCGGGCGACTGGGTGCGGAACGAGGTGGACGTGGTGTGCATGGAGGCGGCGGTGGCGTCGGGCGAGGCGGCGTGCGATGCGGTGCTCGCGAGGGTGGGATCGTGAGGGTGGGGAGAGGGGGGGAGCACGCGCTGGATCCGGGGAACGATCCGTACCCCGAGGCGGAGGTGAGGGTGTCGCGGCGTGGGCTCGCGGTGGTGCCGGTGATCGTGCTGGCGGCTTGCCGGGCGCCGCGGGAGCTGGTGTGCGCGCCGCAGGAGAGGGACAGGGAGCGGTGTACGGCGCGGTTTTGTAGGTATCACGCGGGGTGAGGGGGTGTGGTGAAGTGGACCCCAGATTTCGGACCAGGGCCTAAGGTACAGTTCAGCCTGCTCCCCAAATGTGAGTGGGACAAAGTGTGGAATGGACGCACAGCGTTCGCGCTACAAAACCGCCGCTCGGATGGAGCCGCACCCGTGCGGTCATCGCCCACGCCGAACGCTGCGCCGCGCTCCTGCCCCCGGAGATCGCCCGATTCTTCGGCGCCGTTCGCGCTGGGTCCTGACGCCGCTCGGGTGTCTCTGGCGGTGCCCCCTCACCCCCTCCCGTACGTGCGCGAGGCAAACCGGGTTCCCATGACGAGGTCCGTCCCGTCACCAGCCTGAGGAATCCCCTCATTTTCGAGCCCGAGCCCGACTACAACCGGCTCGGCCCGTACTTGGGCCTCGGCGCGACGTATTACGCCGAGCACTTCGGTAACTACGATTTCGTCCAGTTCG
>SXNL01000127.1 GCA_005777185.1 Myxococcales bacterium | reverse complement strand
GCCATGACCCAGGACACAACGACAACTACGCCGAGGAGGAACGACAAACTAGACGACGACAACTATCGAGCCGGAAAACCCTGGCGGGAACCTGCAAGAATAGTTGTCGTTAACATGCAGAAGTAGTTGACGCCGATCAGTAGTCGAGCTGGTACGTCTCGCGGCGGTACACCCTGCGCTGGTGCGGATCCTTCAGGACCTCGTGGGCCTTGAAGAGGCGCTTGTTGATGCGCGCGAGCAGGGCCTGCACCTCGGGCGACGCGCCGGGTCGCGGGGCGAACTCCTTGCACAGCGCCTTGTACGCGGCCTCGATGTCCTCGGTGAGCGTGCTCCAGTGCACGCCGAGCGCGAGGAAGTGGTTCTGTCCGTCGAGCTTGATGGCGCGGCTCGTGAGCTCCTCCTCGAGGCTCGCCTTGGGGACATGCTTCACGTTGATCCAGTCGATGGCGTCGAACACCGTGAGGATCACGAGGAGCCCGAGCGTCGTCTGTCGGCCGAGGCGGCCGTGGTCGATGAGCGCCATGCCCGACGTGAAGCCGTCGAGGTTGTTCTCGGCCATGCGGGCCTCGAGGCCCGTCAGGCCCATGCGGCTGACGAGGCCCTCGCGTCCGAGCGCGATGATGGGTGCGAGGTGCAGCCGGTTCGCGATCGCGCGCTCGATGTCGTCGGCCTCGAACGTGCGGATGAGGACGCGCAGCCCCTCGACCGTGAGCTGCGTCAGCGGGACGGGCTTCGGGCCCTTGGAGACGAGCTTGCCGATGTGTCCCGGCTCGAAGCGGTAGAAGCCCTCGGTCCAGGAGAACGCCTCGATGAGCGTGTTGTGCTCCCGCACCGAGAGGATGGCCCGGCCCTCCTCGATGCGCGCGTCGAGCGTCGTGTTCTGGCCTCCCTCGAGGGTGAGGGTGCCCGTGGCCCGCGCGTTCCCGATGAGTCGGACGAGGAGCACCGGAAGGCACAGGGGCTTGAGATCGGCGGCGACGAGCGGGCGCGCACACGCGAGGTTCACCATCGCGGCTGCGCTATCGGGGCGCGTGAACCGGCCCTGCGACATCTCCTCCAGGAGGTTCTTTCGAACGGGCTCGGGCGCCGCCCGCGCGGACGGAGACCACGGGTGGGACGTCGGGGCCGCGTGGTGCTCGGCCGAGCTGGACGGCCCCGCCGCCGCACCCGAACGTGAGGGCGGCGGCGCGGAGCCGATGGCGGCGTGTGCCGACGACGACGGCGGCGCGGAGCTGATGGCGGCATGTGCCGACGACGCCGGGGGCGCGGAGCTGATGGCGGCGTGTGCCGACGACGACGGCGGCGCGGAGCTGATGGCGGCGTGTGCCGACGACGACGGCGGCGCGGAGCTGATGGCGGCGTGTGCCGACGACGACGGCGGCGCGGAGCCGAGGTTCGACGACGGTGGGGCCGGTGCTGAAGTTCCGAAGCTCGACGAGCTCGGCGGCGCGGACGCGGGCTGCACCGTACCCGGCGGGGTCGCGTGCACGCCGCTCGGGTTGACCGTCCATGGGGCGATCGTGCCCGACGCCGCGGGGGTCGAGGCCGGCGTCTTCAGGCCGGGGACCGGGGGCGGCGAACGGGAGATCATCCCGGACATGCGAGGCGCGCGCATGGCCGCCTGGATGGCCGCGGGCGTGATCATCGGCGAGTATGCGCGGCGCGAGCCCTCCGTCGAGGAGGGCGGCACCGAGGAGGCCGATCCGTCCGTGGTCGCGGTCGGCTGCGCGGTCTGGGGCACCGCCGAGGAGGAGACCGGTGGAGCGGGGACCGTGGGCGTGGCGGTCTGCGACGACTTCCCGGAGGCCGGCGGGCCCCCGGCGGCGGCCATCATGCTCGCGCTCGACCGCCGTCGGTCGTCTCTCTCTTCGATGCGCAGGACGACGGGTTGGGGCGCCTGGACGTGCCCGCTGGACCGCGTCGTCGCGACGCGGACCTCCGCCGCGTCCGGCGGGCGGAGGTCCCGCATGATCGGCGGCTTCTCCTGGAGCGCCGCCGAGTACATCGCCGCCCCGATCGCCGCGGCGCCCTCCTTCAACGGGAGCGGGGACGCGAAGGGCTTGAAGATCTCGCCGATGCGCGCCCGCACGGAGGGGAGGCGCGCCATGCCGCCGTTCACGAACACGCACTCGGTGTCGGCGACCGACGCATCGGCCTCGGCGAGCGAGCGCTTGCAGCCCTCGGTGATCGCCGCGGCCGTGTTCTCGAGGAGCCTCTCCAGCCGCGCTCGGTGCAGGACAATCTCGACGGGCACGTGGTGGAAAGGGTGCGACGCGACGTCGAGCTGGGCGTCGCACAGGTCGCGCTTCATCGCCTCGATCGCCTGGCGCAAGAGCTCGATGATGCCATGCTTGTCGGCGATGGCCGTGCCGTGGCGGCCGAGGTCGGCGAGGCACATGTCGAGCAACGCGCGGTCGACGTCGTCGCCCCCCCCGCGTGCCTGGAAGCTCCCCGCCTTCAGCACGATCTTCCGGCGCGAGGCCGACAGGACCGTGACCCCGACGCCTCGCGCGCCGACGTCCACGACCGTCATGTTTCGCTCGGCGTCGGTCGCCTGCATGAAGGCCATCGCCTGGCCGTCGCAGATCATCTTCTCGACCTTGATGTCGGCCTTCTCCGCGGCTCGCGTCAGCGCCTCCCGACCGTCCGCGTCGAACCAGGGTGGGACGGCGAACACGGCGCCGGTCGGCCTCCGCGAGAACTGGCGCTCCACCAGCCCCATCAGGTGCTGGAGGAACATCGTCACGAGCTCCGCCGGATCCCGCGCTCGATCTCCGATGGAGAGGCTCACCCCCCCGTCCGGCCGCCGGAGCATCGGGGCGTTGGTGTGGTGCGCGCACGAGCGAAGCGCCGGGTGGTCGAACGACTTGCCCAGGAGCGGGAGGAACGACCGCGCCACGATCGCCGGCTGTATGGCGGCCTCGGCCACCGCGGCGGCGCCGACCTTCACGCCAGACGGATCGAGCGCGAGCACCATGGGAATCGCGGCCGCGCCGTCCAGGACGCGGACCAGCTCCGGCGTGCGGCCCGCGAGCATCGCGGCGCGCGCGTACCCCGTGCCGAGGTCGATTCCGAAGCCTACCGCTCTCTTCACTGCGGTCCCACTGGGCCTCCGTACGAAGTGCCTTGCTCGAGCGACACGAATAATGCCTGCCGGTGCCGACTCCATGGAGGATACCTGCCTCTTTCAAAGATGAAAGGCGGGATCTCACTTTGTGGTGATGACGCTGGCGGAGCGCTGCGTGTGGGCGGGTGTGCTGGGGTGAGGCCCTCTCTCACACGGCGGCGATCTGGAGCCGTCTTGGAGGCGCGGACCGGGTCTCGGCGAGGCGCTCGAACGCCCGCCGGTACGCCGCAAAGCGGCCACCCGAACGCACCGCGTCGAGGACCGCGAGGCCGGTGCAGGCGTCGCCCTGCGCGAGGACGTACTCGGCCCACGCCCACCGGGCGCTGGTCGCGCGGACGTCCGCCCGCCCCCGCAGGCCGCTCCGGAGGAGCTCGATCCGGTGCTCGACCACGTCGATCCCTGCGAACGGCTGACCGTCGAGCGGCGTGTTGCGCTTGGCGCAGAACGGCGCGATGCCGAGCGACACCGGCACCACCCGCGACAGCTCCGTCGTGAAGCGCGCGCACTCGTCGATGTCGGCGTCCGTCTCGCCGGGGAGGCCCACCATCAGGTAGAGCTTGAGCCGGTCCATCCCGTGCTTCCGCGCGAGCTCCGCGGCGCGCGCGAGGTGCTTGGGGCGCGCCCGTCGCTCGAGCGCGTCACGCAGACGCTCGCTCGGGCCGTCCCTCGCAGTGGTCAAGGTCCGCGCGCCCGCGAGGCGGAGCGCGCCGACGAGGTCGTCCGTCAGGCGGTCGGGGCGAAGCGACGAGAGGCCGACCTCCCGGCCGGCGTCCGCGAGGGTCCGCACGATGTCGACGATGCGCGGGTGATCGCTCACCGCCGCGCCGACGAGGCCCACCCGTCGCGCGTCGTCCGGCACGAGCGACAGGATCTTCTCCGCGGGTGCGAGGCGCATGCCCCCGTTGGTCGAGCGCCGCATCACGCAGTAGGTGCACGCGCGCGAGCAGCCGCGCTCGGTCTCGACCAGGAACATGTCCGCGAGCACGGCGTGCGGCGTTCGGATGGGCGCCCACGCCGGGATCTCTTCGTCCGGGGCCTTCGCCACGCTCGGGAGGACCGAGCCGTGGTGGGACGGCACGAACACGTGGGGGATGCGCGCGAGGGCCTCGAGCGCGGCGGTCTTGCTCGAGGAGGCCTCGACGACGCGAAGCACCTCGATCACGAGCACCTCTGCCTCGCCGACGATCATCGCGTCCACGAACGGCGCGAGCGGGAGAGGGTTCGAGAACGTGAGCGGTCCGCCGGCGACCACCAGCGGCGCCGTCGGCGCGCGCTCCTCCCGGAGCGGCGAGAGGCCCGCCGCCTCGATCATGCGGAGCAGGCCGCCGATCTCGATCTCGTAGGCGACGCTGAACGCGACGACGGGGAATGCCTCGAACGGGCGCCGCGACTCGTACGTGAGCGGCCTCGACTGGGCGAGGATGTCGCCCTCGGCGGCGTCGTCGAGGAAGGCGCGCTCGCACGACAGCCCGGGCGACTCCATGATCGCGCGGTACACCCGCTGGTAGCCCAGCGAGCTCATGCCCGCCGCGTACGGCGACGGATACGCGAGCGCGACCACGAACGGCGCCTGCTTCTCGATGCGACCGACCTCGTCGGCGAGGCGCGTCCGAACGATATCGCGCAACGACGACGGGGAGGCGGTGGCCCTTCGCCGGGCCTGCGGGGGTTGCTTGCGCAAGAAGCGCATGTGTAGCCCCTTCTCGCGCAAGTGCAAGGGAACCTTGCTTTTTTCGCCCGCGGCCTTGAGGGGCGGCGACGCGCGGCTATAGTGCCAAACCTCCATGAAGTCGTACCGCTCTCTCCTCGCCCTGCCCGTCCTGCTCGTCGTGAAGCTCCTGCCAGGCTGTGGCGACGCCGCGAGCCCTGCCGCCCCCGGACCGGGCGGCGACGCGGCGGTTCCCGTCGGCGCGGACGCGAGCAGCGACGCGAGCGTCCCCGCGTCCCGCGCAACCTGCGCGGCGACGAAGGCGGGGACGGCCGGACGCGTCTTCAAGGGCACGCTCCTCTTGCCCGAGTCCGTCGTGGAGGGCGAGATCCTCGTCGACGACACGGGTCTCATCGTCTGCGCCGACAAGAGCTGCGCTTCTGCAACCGGGTACGACCTCGCCACGCAGATAACCTGCCGCGACGTCGTCATCTCGCCGGGGCTCATCAACCCGCACGACCACATCACCTACGCGCACAACCCGCCCGGCAAGCCCGCGACCGAGCGGTACGAGCACCGGCACGACTGGCGCAAGGGGATCCGAGGACACACCAAGCTGAACACGCCCGGCGGCGCGAAGACCGAGCAGGTACTCGCCGCGGAGCTCCGCTTCGCGATGAGCGGCGTGACTTCGGCGGCGAGCGCGGGCGGGAACAAAGGCCTCATCCGGAACCTCGACAACACGCCGGAGCAGCTCGAGGGGCTGCCTGCGAAGATCGTCAACAGCGACACGTTCCCCCTGGCGGACAGCGGCATCACGACCTTCCCGCAGACGTGTGCGGGGTACTCGTCCTCCTCCCGCGCGAAGACCTCGACGGCGCTCGCGGTCGACGGATACCTCCCGCACATCGGCGAGGGCATCGGGCTCGAGGCGCGGCTCGAGTTCACGTGCCAGAACGACGAGCCGCACGACCTGATGCAGAAGCAGACGGCCGTCATCCACGCGATCGCCACGTTCCCGTCCGACCTGGTGACGTATCGCACCGACCAGTCGGCGCTCGTCTGGTCGCCGCGATCGAACATCGCGCTCTACGGAGACACCGCGCCGGTCACGCTGTTCGACCGCATGGGCGTGCAGATCGCGCTCGGCACGGACTGGCTCCCGTCCGGATCGATGAACATGACGCGCGAGCTCCGCTGCGCGGACGAGCTCAACAAGAAGTACCTCGGCAAGCGGTTCACCGACCGGCAGCTGTGGCAGATGGTGACGATCAACGCGGCCTTCGCGACGGGCGTCCACAAAGTCGTGGGGAAGCTCGCGCCCGGGTACCTGGCGGATCTCGCGTTCTTCGACGGCGGCGTGTCGAGGGAGCATCGCGCCGTCATCGACGCCACGCCGGAGAGCGTGATGCTGGTGCTGCGGGGCGGCAAGCCGATCTACGGCGACGCAGCCATGCTGGATCCGAAGATCGTCGGTGCGACGGACTGCGAGGCCCTCGACGTGTGCGGGGTGCCGAAGAAGGTGTGCCTGAAGCAGGACGTCCCGAACACGCTGGCGCAGATCACGGCGAGCGGCATGCTCACGTACCCGCTCTTCTTCTGCAAGAACGAGACGCCGCTGAACGAGCCCTCGTGCGTCCCCTACCGCGACAGCTACAAGGCGGGCATCACCGCCGACGACAAGGACGGCGACGGCGTGCCCGACGCCAGCGACAACTGCCCCGACGTGTTCAACGCGATCCGGCCCGTCGACGCCGACGGCAAGCAGGCCGACGAGGACAAGGACGGCAAAGGGGACGTCTGCGACAAGTGCCCACTCGACGCGACGGACGCGTGCGCGCCGCCCTCGGCGGACGACCTCGACGGCGACGGGGTTGCCAACGGCGCCGACAACTGCCCGGAGATCGCAAACGCGGACCAGGCCGACGCGGACAAGGACGGCAAGGGGGACGTGTGCGATCCGTGCCCCACCGCGAACCCCGGCGCGATCCGGTGCGTGAAGGCGCTCACGATCGAGCAGATCCGCGATCCCGGCAACGCCGACCACCCCGCTCCCGGCAGCGTGCGCGCGCTCGTCTCGGACGTGCACGTGACCGGCGTGAAGAGCGCGGGCACGAACCGCGGCTTCTTCATCCAGTCCGGTGTGGGCCCCTTCCAGGGGATGTACGTCAACACGGGCGCGGTGACCCCGACGGTCGTCATCGGCAACAAGGTGACGGTGGAGGGTGACTACGAGGAGACGTTCGGGCTGTCGATGCTCGCGCGGCCCCAGATCACGGTGACGTCGCCGGGCACCACGATCCCGTTCGCGCCGCTCGTCCTGGACGCCGCGACGATCGCCGGTCTCGCGGGCGGCGAGATCTACGAGGGCATGCTCTGCACCGTGGAGAACGTGACGGTCACGATGCTGAACGCGGACAGCACGTCCACGCCGCCCGGCGACTACGACGAGTTCCAGGTCGCGGGCGTCCTCCGCGTCGACGACGACCTCTTTGCGGCGATGGACAACACGTACCCGGAGGGCACCGTGTTCCAGACCATCACGGGGATCTGCGGCTTCAGCTTCTCGAACCGGAAGCTGTGGCCGCGCATGGCGTCCGATCTCGCGCAGTGACCCCCGTCAAGCTGGGCTCGCGGGCCTCCGTGGCGATCGCGCTCTTCCTCGGTGCGGGGGTGGCGTGTGGCTCGCGCGAGGAGGCGGAGGGCGCGGCGGCCCTCCGGAGCTGTCGTGTCGTGGTGTGGCACAAGCCGCAGAGCGCGGACGCGAGGGTGGAGCTCGTCGGCGACTTCAACGGCTGGCGGAGGCCCGGGCTCCCGCTCGAGGCCGCCGAGGGGGGCTACCGCGCGGCGGCGCTCGACCTGACCCCGGGCGAGCAGAGGTACGTCGTCGTGGAGGACGGGACGTGGCTCCCCGATCGCAACGTGGGCACCACGGCGTACGAGGGGGGGCGGGAGGTGACCTGGATCGACGTGCCGAGCTGCGACGTCCCCGCGTGGCGGATCGACGGTGCCGTGGGGTCCTCGGACGCGGCTACCATCACGGCGACGTTCCTCGCGGCGCGTGACCGTTCGACGCTCGATCCGGGCACCGTGCGCGCGCGCGCGGGCGACGGGCGCGCCGCCACGGTCCGCGCGGTGGACACCCGCGCGGGCAAGGTCACGCTCGAGGCCCGTGGCCTGGCGCGTGGACGGTACACCTTCGTGCTGGAGGGCCGCGACGCGCGGGGCCGGTCGGCCGAGGCCGCGCCGGCCACGGTATGGATCGAGCCCGCGCCCTTCGACGCGCGCGACCACGCGATCTACCAGGTCCTCGTCGATCGCCTGGCCAACGAGCGCGGCCCCGTCGCCGCTCCCAGCAGCGCGGGCGGTCGCGCGGGTGGGAACCTCGCGGGCGTACGCGCGATGATCGCCAGGGGCGATCTCGAGGCGATGGGCCTCAACACGTTGTGGCTCTCGCCCCTCTACGAGAACCCGGACGGCGCCTTCCCGGGCACGGACGGGCGACAGTACACGAGCTACCACGGCTACTGGCCGCGCGCGCCGCGCGCCATCGATCCGCGCGTCGGCACCGAGGACGACGTGAAGGCGCTCGTCCGGGAGGCCCACGCGCGCGGGATCCGCGTGCTCTTCGACGTGGTTCCCAACCACGTCCACGAGCAGCACCCCTACGCGAAGCGGCCAGGCTGGACCGACGGCTCGGCGTCGTGCGTCTGCGGCGTCGGCAGGTGCGACTGGGCGACCCACATCCAGGACTGCTGGTTCGCGCCCTACCTCCCCGACGTGGACTGGACGCACCCAGATCTGGCGCGGACGGTGGCCGAGGACGTGCGCTGGTGGATCGACGCCCTCGACGCCGACGGCGTGCGAATCGACGCGGTCCCGATGATGCCGCGGAGCGCGACCCGCCGCATCGCCCACGCGATCCGCCGCCGCCACGACCACCCGGGTCACAGGACCTTCCTGCTCGGCGAGGACTTCACCGGCCCGGGGGGGTACGGCCTGCTCCGGTACCACCTCGGCCCCGACGGTCTCGACGGCCAGTTCCACTTCCCCCTCATGTGGGCGGTGCGTCGCGCGATCGCCGAGGGCACGTCGCCGCTCTCGGACGTGGACGTCGCCGTGCGCACCGGGGAGGCGGAGTGGGCCGGATCCGGCGCCGTGATGGGGTTGATCATCGGCAACCACGACGTGCCACGCTTCGCGTCGGTGAGCGCCGGGGTCGCGTCCGGGGACGGGTGGACACCCGCGCCCGCGTCGGCGGATCCGGCCGTGTTCGCGAGGCAGCGGCTCGCGCTCGGCGTGGTGTTCGCGCTGCCCGGCGCGCCGGTCGTGTATTACGGCGACGAGATCGCGCTCCCGGGGAGGGGCGACCCCGACTCGCGCCGCGTGATGCCGCGGGAGGAGGACCTGTCGCCCGCGCAGCGGGAGGTGCGCGAGTTCACGCGGAGGCTCGGCCGGCTGCGCGCGTGCTCGATCGCCCTCCGACGCGGGACGTATCGAGCGCTGTTCGCCTCGGAGGAGCTCGTCGCGTTCGCGCGGGAGAGCGCGGCGGATCCGGCGAACGGGCGCGCCGCCGAGCGGGCGGTGGTCGTCCTGACGCGATCTCCGGCGGGGGTTCCGTCGGCGCCGTTGCCTGGAATTCCCGCTGGATCCTACGTCGACGCCATGTCCGGGCAGAAAGCGTCACTCACGCCTGAGTTGACAAAGCTGGACCCTGGGGCATTCTCCGTCCGCGTCTACCTTCCCGAAGGCCACCGATGCGCCAACCCATGACCGCCGTCCGCCGTCCGCCGTCCGCTGAAACCATGATCACACGCGCCCGTACCCCCCTCCTCCTCGCGGCCCTCCTCGCCCTCGGGGCCGTCTCCCTCCCCGCGTGCGGCGACGCCACCCCCTCGAACAAGGACTTCGGCCAGCCCCCCGATCCCAACAAGTTCAACCCCGGACTCGGCGGCGGGGGTGACGGGTACGGATCGGGCAACTCCGGAGCCCCCTTCGTGTGCCCCGACGAGCTCAGGACGTGCACCCACGACTTCACCTACCCGGCGAAGACCGAGACCTCCGTCGAGATCCGCGGCGACTTCGGGGGGCCCGACACGTGGCAGACCGGGGTGGCGATGAAGAAGGAGGGCGCCCTGTGGAAGGCCACGGTCACGGTCCCCTTCGGCAAACCGGTCGCGTACAAGTTCTTCGTCAACGGTACCACGTGGCTCCACGACCCGGGCCAGCCCACCGAGGTCGACTCGAACGGCAACACGAACAACGTCTTCGCCGGCAAGAAGTGCGAGCCGTCCGGATGCTCCGAGCAGGGCGCGCTCCCGCCCGGCGTGTTCGACTGGCGCGACGCCACGATCTACTTCGTCTTCGTCGACCGCTTCGCGAACGGCAGCCCGGCGAACGACTGCAACATCTCCGGCGTGAGCGGGGGGAACAAGTCCATCGCCAACTACCAGGGTGGCGACTGGGCGGGCGTCACGCAGAAGATCAACGAGGGCTACTTCAACGACCTCGGCGTGAACACGCTCTGGGTCACCGTGCCGCTCGAGAACGCGGACGTCGGGGGTGTCGGCGTCGGCGGCGACAACCACACGTACTCCGGCTACCACGGCTACTGGCCCAAGCTCGACAGTGACAACCCCGCCGCGCTCGCGTCGGAGAAGTGCTTCGGCTCGCTGCAGGACGTGAAGGACATGGTCACGGCCGCCCACGCGAAGGGGCTCAAGGTCCTGTACGACTACGCCATGGTCCACGCCCACGCCACGAGCGGCGTCTTCGCGAACCACGCCGACTGGTTCTGGCCGAACAACAACGGGCGCGGCGGCAACTGCGTCTGCGGCGAGGGGTGTAGCTGGGACGCGCTTCCGGATCGCGAGCGCTGCTGGTTCACGGGCTACCTCCCGCACTGGAATTTCACGAACGCGGCCGCGCGGAACTACTCGGTCTCGAACGCGGTCGAGTGGGTCAAGCAGACGGGCGTCGACGGCTTCCGGGCGGACGCGATCAAGCACGTCGACATCTCGTGGCTCACCGATCTTCGCGCGCGCATCAAGAGCGACGTGCTCGCCGCGCAGAAGCCGCCGCAGCGCTTTTACATGGTGGGAGAGACGTACGACTTCGGGAACCGCGACGTCCTGAAGGCGTACATCGATCCGACCACCAAGCTCGACGGCCAGTTCGACTTCCCGCTGCGCCGGCTCGCCGTCGAGGCGGTCCTCATGCGCACCACGAAGATGAGCGATCTCGCGGCCTTCATGGCCTCGAACGACTACTTCTACGGCGCGAGCGCCGTCATGAGCCCCTTCCTGGGCAACCACGACCTGCCGCGGATCATCCATCTCGCCGCCAACACGCGCCTCTGGGGCGACGATCAGGGCAGCGGCGGCAAGGACCGCGCGTGGCAGAACCAGCCGACGATCCCGAAGGAGCGCGAGGCCTTCGAGCGCCTGGCCAACGGCTTCGCGCTCCTGTTCGCGAACCGCGGCGCGCCCCTCGTGTACTACGGCGACGAGATCGGCCTCCCCGGCGCCGGGGACCCCGACAACCGCAGGTTCATGCAGTGGACCGGGCTCGACGCGAACCAGACGTTCCTGCGCGATCGCGTGAAGAAGCTGCTGTCGATCCGGAACGGGCACCCGGCGCTCCGGCGAGGCACGCGCACGACGATCCAGGTCGACGACGATACGTGGGTGTTCACGCGCCAGACGGCGGGAGACACGGTGTACGTCGCGATCAACCGGAGCGACTCGGACAAGCAGGCCACCGGCCTCCCGGGGAAGGCGCTCGACGAGCTGGTCACGGGAGCGGGCGCGACCGGCCCCACCGTCACGATCCCCGCCCGCCAGACCCGCATGTTCGTCGCGAAGTGATCGCGAGCGGTCCCGGCCCACTCCGCCCCCTCGCTTCGCGGAGCTCCGCGTTCCGGCCACGCTGGAATGATTCCGCTCGTACGCGAACGACCAAGGCGCCCTTTTCGCCCGCATTTCGCCTGCTATAAGGTGCAGCCCAACCCGAGCGCGCGAACGCGCTCGATTCACCTCGAGTCATCGAAGGACACGACCATGTCGAAGACGAGCTTCAAGCGAGCCCTCCTGGGAGTCTCTGCGCTGGCGATCCTGGGCGGCGCCCAGGGCTGCGCCGAGGAGCGGGATCCCATCAACCGCGTGCAGCCGAACGCCATCCCGAAGTCGATTTTCGTGCGGAAGGACGTGCAAGGGCGCTGGCTCGACGACAGCGACGCCTGGTACTTCCGCGCGACGATCACGGACGTGCCCTCCGCGCAGAACGTCGCGTTCATCGGCGCCGCGGGGGACATGTACCGGGTCAAGTGGAAGATCGAGGAGCGGTTCCTCCTCGCCTACCGCGAGGATCCCGACGTCCTCAACATCGGCGAGTCCAAGGGCGGCACCATCGCGGCGTTCCCGATCACGGGCCACTTCGACATCCGCCGCGCGTACAACGCTGCGACCGGCGAGGAGGGGAACGTCATCGAGGAGAACGCGAGCGACCGCCCGTGGGATCGACGGGACTACATCCGGGTCGACTGGTCGACGAACGTGCTCAGCGCCGCGTCCTTCACCGCGCCCGGCTTCGAGAGCATCAGCCCCGCGACCTACTTCGAGCAGCAGGCGGACGCCCCCGACGCGCCGATCTTCTCGAACGACTACCTCGACGTCACCGCGCGCTACACCGTGCGGCCGAGCATCGCGACCTGCTACTACTACTACCGCGACTTCAGCTGCGGTCCGGGCGACGTGAGCGCGCGGCTCTCCTTCATGAAGGTGCCCACGCGCGACTACGTGCCGCGCGAGTACCCCGATCGCGTCGTCCTGCGCGACGACGACGGCAACCCGATCCGCAGCGTGTCGGGCACCCCGCAGACGCTCCCCAACATGGACCAGTTCGGGTTCTTCCGCACGGAGCGCCCCGTCTACGATCAGCGCATGGGCACGCTCGAGCAGCGCTACCTGTACCGCGCGAACCAGTGGAACATCTGGGAGCAGTGGTTCAAGCGCAACGAGAAGGGCGAGATCGCCAAGGACGAGAACGGCAAGAACGTCCTCCTCCCGTACGCCGAGCGTAAGGTCCGGCCGATCGTCTACTTCCTCAACGCCGAGTTCCCGAAGGACAACCGGCAGATCGCGCAGGAGACGGGCGACGCGTGGAACGACGCGTTCTCCGAGACCGTGGCCGCCCTCCGCCTGCTGGAGAAGAAGGACGCCGGCGCGGCGCTCTCGAAGAAGGAGATCCGCGACGAGGTCGCCCAGATGGCGAAGCGCGGCGAGAAGGTGTTCGTCACCTGCCCCAACAACCCCGTCCAGGAGGGCGACCCCGACGCCTGCAAGAAGGCGGTCGGCGGTGTCGGCAAGAAGGCGCGCCAGGGCGACCTCCGCTACTCGTTCATGTACTGGGTGCCGAAGCCGCAGCCCTCGGGCCCGCTCGGGTTCGGGCCGAGCTACGCGGATCCCATCACGGGCGAGCTGTTCACGGCGAGCGCGTACATCTACGGCGCGGCGGTCGACACGTACGCCCAGTACGCGACCGACGTCGTGAACCTCCTCAATGGTCGCTACAAGCCCTACGAGTACATCAACGGCATCAACGCCGAGGCGTTCGCGCGGCGGCTCCAGCAAGGGCAGATCCCCGGCAACAAGTCGAGCGCCGACCCGACCGTGGCGCCGGCCCCCGGCGAGGCCGGGTTCGACCTCGCACGCACGCAGCAGATGGTCGACCACTCCCTCGACAAGTCGATCCTCGCCACCATCGCGCAGAAGGGCCTCCCGGTCGCGACGGGCGGCTCGAGCCGTGACCGTCTCGCGATGGTGCGGGGCACGCCGCTCGAGCGCAAGATCCTCGACAACCCCGAGACGCGCGCGCTCTTCGTGGACGACCGACTCGCCCAGCGGCGCAAGCCCGAGGAGCCGCTCAACGACGACGAGCTCAAGCAGGTCGGCGACCTGTTCGGCTCCCACCAGGAGCTGGCGAAGAAGGAGAACGAGCGCCTCCGCTTCCTCGGCGAGCACGGCTGTTACTACGCCGCCGAGTTCGCGGACGACTCCGTGATCGGCCTCGCGCGCGAGATCGCGAAGAAGTACCCGTCGGTGGACGATACCGTCGGTCAGGAGGCGGTCAACCGCCAGATCTGGCAGGAGCTTCGCGGCGCCATCTTGCGTGGGCTGCTCGAGCACGAGGTCGGCCACACCGTGGGCCTGCGCCACAACTTCGAAGGGTCGAGCGACGCGCTCAACTTCTTCGACGAGTACTGGAAGCTCAAGATGGACGCGCCGGCCTACGGCATCCCGATGACCGAGGTGCAGAAGAACGGCAAGATGACCGAGTACCAGTACTCGTCCGTCATGGACTACGGGTCGCGCTTCAACGCCGACCTCCACTCCCTGGGCAAGTACGACTACGCGGCGATCCGCTTCGGCTACGGCAACCTGGTCGAGACCTTCCCGAAGGGCAAGATCAAGGACCCGCTCTACAACGCCCGGCCGACGCAGTTCTCGTCCAACCTGTTCAACGGTTACAGCGCCGAGACGCTGAGCGAGATCCACCGCAACTACCGGCACTACACGCAGATGCCGAACGAGTTCACCGACGGCGTCGACTCGATCCTCTCGACGGGCCGCGAGGTCCGCAAGTTCGAGGACATCGTCGAGAGCGCGCGAGGCCAGTACCTCGGCGCGAAGGACGCCAAGACGGGCGGCTACAACACGGCCACCGTCAAGACGGGCTCCGCGTTCGGTGGGTACGACGTCGTGCCCTACGAGTGGTGCGGGGACGAGTTCGCCGGCAGCGCCAACCGGCCGCTCTGCCAGCGCTGGGACCAGGGCATGGATTCCTTCGAGGTCGTGAAGGACGCCATGGACCGGTGGCAGACGTACTATGTCTTCGACGCCTTCACGCGTGGCCGCGTGACCGGGTCGAACCTCCTCCGCGGGCACCTCTCGCGCGTGGCGACACGGTACTTCGCGCACGTGCATTCGCAGTACATCCACTGGCTGTTTTACCAGGGCGGCCAGCGCTGGAACTGGGCCAACGTCCTCGACAAGAGCAAGAACGCCGTGGCGCAAGGCTACGTCGGCAACACGGAGTGGTTCAAGGACCTCGGCGGCGGTCTCCCGGCGAGCCTCGCGACGACCTGGGGTCTCGACCGCCTGGTCGACGTGCTCGGCTCGCCCGACGTGGGCGTGTACGTCAAGGGCACGGACTCCACCAACACGCGCGACTACTTCTACCAGGCGACGTCGACTCCATACGGCTGCTCGATCAACAACAACCCCGTCGCGTGCGGCTCGAACGCGACGCAGCTGTCGCTCGACATCCAGGACGGCGCCCGGTACCGCTACACGCGGTACGACTCCGGCACAGGGAGCGGGTTCTTCACGCGCATCAAGAACGTCGGGTCCTTCTACGACAAGATCGCGGCGCTCCTCACGCTGACGAACAGCAACACGAACTTCGTCGGGACCGACACGACGAACGCCGTCTCCTACCGTATCGGGTTCTACCTCCTCTACCCGCGTGCCATGACGACGGTGTTCGGTGGCGTCGCCGCCGACGACTACGACAAGTTCGCGTGGCGCTACCAGTACGACGCGAACGCGGCGCAGAAGGTGTCACTCAAGTCGCGTGACGTCTTCCAGGGCGTCGGCGAGCAGGACGCCCTCCCCGCCCAGAAGAACCTGGCGGGCACGCCGATCGACAGCGGGTGGTACTTCTACTACAAGGCGTACGCGCTCTACTTCTCGATGGCGCAGTTCCAGGCGAACTACTCGCAGTCCTGGAACGACGCGGTCCGCGTGTACTGCGTGGGCTGCGGCGAGTCCTTCACGCCGGCGCCGGGGACGATCGTGGTCTCGATGAACGATCCGTTCTCGGGCAAGCAGTACGCCGCGATCCAGTACGGCGATGCCCGCTTCAGCCCGGGTGCGGAGATGATCAACCGCGGCAAGAAACTGCTCGAGAAGTACAACGAGGCGCTCGCCAGCAAGGACGCGACGAGGATCGCGAACACCACGAACGAGCTCTCCAACCACATCGAGATGCTCGACCTCATCCGTGGCCTGTACCAGGTGTACGGGTACAGCCGGTTCTAGAGCCAATGCCGTTCGGTTAGGCGCGCTCCAGCGCAACGAGAAGGGGTGCCCCCACTCGCCGCGCTACGCGCGTCGGTCTCCCCCAAATCGCGCGCTACGCGCGCTCAGGGGGAGACGAAGAGGTTCCGGGAGCACCGCGCAGACCTCACCCTCCCGGCCTCCCTCTCCCTGAAGGGAG
>SXNL01000126.1 GCA_005777185.1 Myxococcales bacterium | reverse complement strand
GCCACCAGCTCGATGCTCGCACGGTAGACGTCGAGTCGCTCATGTTCGAACCCGTCCATGCCCGCCAGTCGGCACGAACCGCGGGTTCGTTGCGCAGGAATCGGGCTCGGGCTCGGGCTCGAAAATGAGGGGATTCCTCAGGCGCTGAACCTCACCCGACCACCCGCTCCAGCTCCCCGATCGGCCCCTCGAGCGTCCGGATGGCGTCCGCCCAGAAGTCCGGTGCCTCGAGATCGCGCCCCATCGTGCGCCGGGCGACCTCGTGCGCCATGCCGCTGCCCGTCTCGCGCAGGAAGCTCTCGTAGCGGGGCAGGAAGGCGGGGCCCTCCTCCACGAACGCCGCGTACAGACCGCGCGAGAGCAGGTACCCGAACGTGTACGGGAAGTTGTAGAACGTGACGTCGGTCAGGAAGAAGTGCATCTTCGAAGCCCAGAACCACGGGTCCTCGCCGCCTGGCGCGAGCGCCTCGCCGAAGATCTCGCGCTGCGCCTCGGCCATCAGCTCGCACGCGCGGCGCGCAGGCACCTCGCCGCGTAGCCGCTCCTCGTAGAAGCGCGACTCGAACGTGTAGCGCGTCGGGATGTCGAGCAGGAACGCGGCCGCGTCGCCCGCGATCTCGCCGAGCAGCCGCGCGCGAGCACCCGCGGGGAGCGTGGGATCCGAGAGGAGCCCCTCGGCGAGCAGGTGCTCCGCGAAGGTCGAGGCGGTCTCCGCGAGGGTCATCGGGTACTGCCGTGCCATCACGCGGGCGTCGCGGAGGACGTGCGAGTGGAATGCGTGGCCGATCTCATGCGCGAGCGTCGACACGTCGCCGAGGGAACCCTGGTACGTCATGAAGACGCGCGACTCGCCGAGCACGTCGCTGCCCGTGCAGTAGGCACCGGGGCGCTTCCGGGGGCCGGGCGCGGCCTCCACCCACCGCCGGTCGATCGCATCCGTGAAGTAGGCCTCGAGCCCCGGGTACGCGCGGCCGAACGCGCCGCGCACGAGCTCGCGGCCCTCGTCCCACGTCAGGCGTGCGGGGGCGACCTCGCCCCTCACGGGGATGGGCGCCTCGAGGTCGAACCACGCGATGGCCTCCTGGCCCATCGCGCGCGCCTTGAGGCGGAGGCCCCGCCGGGCGAGCGGCGCGCCGCTCTTCACGGACTCCATCATCGCGTCGAGCGTGCGCCGACTCAGGGCCGCGTCGTGAAGCGCGACGTCGATCACCTGCTGCCGCCGCCTCGCCCCGAGCGTGTGGCGCGTCCCGGCGATGTGGTTGATGGCGGCGCCGACCACGTCGCCGACATCCGCCCAGGCGCGGTTCCCGCCCGTGAACGCGGCCTCGCGGACCCTTCGATCGGCGTCGGCCATGAGCGAGCGCCGCTGCGCCATCGGGACGCGCTCCACGCGCCCGTCCGGGTGCGCGAGGTCGAACGAGAGGCGGCCCGCGAGCGTGTCGTAGAGCCTGCCCCACGCGGAGATCCCCGTCGTGCCGAGCTCCGACGCGAGATCCTCGAGCTCGGGCGACATCCGCCGCGTCGCCTCCCGGCGAAGGTGCGACAGGAAGAAGCTCGCGCCCTCGAGCTCGGGCGCACGCGAGCACGCGGCGAAGTCCTCCTCGGTCGCGGATCCGAGGAGGCGGCGGAGGCCCGTCGTGACCTTGTCGAACCCGGCCCGCAGATCGGCCATCCGGGCCTCCGCGAGCGTGTACCGCTCGTCGTCCGAGTCGACCGAGACCAGGCACCCCACGTACGACGCGATGTGACCGAGTCGCGCCAGGACGCGCTCGTATTCCAGCACCCCGGCGACGAAGGCGTCTCGCTCGCGCAGCGAACCGAGCGCGCCCAGGGAGGCGCCGAGGGTCGCGATGTCACGGGCGAGATCGGCCTCGAACGCGGCGCGCTCGGGGGCGTCGAAGGAGGGGAAAAAGGCGTCGAGGTTCCACGTCGGCGGCGCGCCCATGCGGGCAGCCTACGCCATTTTTGGGATCCGCCGTCCCCGCTGCCGCGTAGAGTGGGCACGTGAGCGCCGTCGTCCTCTCGATCCTCGCCCGCGTGAAGCCCGCGTGGGTGCTCTCCGTCGCGGTCCACGCCGGCGTCGGAGGCCTCGCCTACGGGGCCACGGGGCACGCGACGGCCGCCGCGCAGGAGCGCGCGTTCGAGGTCGAGCTGATCGAGGACGCGCCCGCCCCCGCCCCTACGGCGCCGGAGCCCGTGACGCCCGACACCGCCCCGACCCCCGCGGCGAGCGTGGCCTCGCACACGCACGATCACCCCGTGCCGCACGACCACGCCGTGCGTCCCCACGATCCATCCATCCGTCACGAGGGCTCCGAGCCGGTCCCGGCCGCGGCGGAGGCACCGACGGCGCACGAGGATGCCCCCCCGGTCGTGACCGCGACCGAGCCGACGCCTCCCCGCTTTGTCGTCTCGATGCCGAAGACGGGCGCCGACGGTCGCGGGGAAGAAGGGCACGGTCACGCTCACGCGGGCGCCGGCAACGGCCCCCTCCCCGGCGGTTCCGCGGGCGAGTCCACCCTCCCGGAGTCCGCCGTGTCCACGCCCGCGCGCCTCGTCGCAGGTGGGCTCGCCGCGTACCCGGCCGAGGCGCGCGCGGCCCTTGCCGAGGCTGACGTCCCTGTCGAGATCGTGGTCGACACGTCCGGCGCGGTCGTCGAGGCCCGCGTCGTGAAGCCCGCCGGTTTCGGGTTCGACGCGTCTGCTGTCGAGGGGGTCAGACGGTACCGTTTCTCGCCAGCGACCCTCTCCGGCCGCGCGGTCCGCGTCCGGATGCGCTGGTCGGTGCAGTTCCGCCTGCGCTGAGAATAGGACGGGCGCCGCGACAGAGTTGCCGCGGCGCCCGTGGCGACCGCCCATCCCGGGAGCGCCCCACGCGCGGGGTCAGGACTTCTTCGCGGGGGACTGGATGGCGATATTCTTGGGCTGCGCCTCCGGCGTCTTGTGGATGGCGAGCGTGAGCACGCCGTCCTTCAGATCCGCGTGCTGAGGAATCCGCTCATTTTCGAGCCCGAGCCCGAGCCCGATTCCTGCGCAACGAACCCGCGGTTCGTGCCGACTGGCGGGCATGGACGGGTTCGAACATGAGCGACTCGACGTGCGACTCGACGTCTACCGTGCGAGCATCGAGCTGGTGGCGGGGGCGGACCAG
>SXNL01000125.1 GCA_005777185.1 Myxococcales bacterium | reverse complement strand
CCGAGCTGGTTCAGCGCTTGAAGGGCGGATCGGCCCACGACATCAACCACCGGCGAATGCTGCCGCTCCGGCTCGCCTGGCAGGCTGGCTACTGGCCCGAGTCCCTCAGTCCTGCCGACCTCCAGCCCGTGCTCCACCACGTGCGCGCGCAGCGCGAACACCACGACGATTCACATCCCTTCGAGCCGTGGCAGCTCGCGCGACCGTCGACGGCGCAGACCCATGCCTCGGCAGGTAGCCCGCCTCGGGTGGGCTTCGACGTGGGTTCTTCAAGTGAGCTTGCTGCCCCGGGCTTTCAGCCCGGGGTGCCCAGAAAGGGCGAAACCCGAGTCGGAGATGAGCCCAGTGCTCAGCTCACTCGGTCGAGAGGTGGACCACCAGGCCATGAGGCTCGTGGACGTCGTCGTCGGGATCGAAGCCGAACACGGGATCGCCGGCGTTGACGACGACGACCCTGACCTCGCGCGCGCCCGCGAGATCGACGAGCGTCGTGGCCGCGTCGGTCACCTTCCGGTGCGCGACCGCGATCTGCAGGCGGCCGATCTCCTTGCCATGCTCGTCGACGCGAACGAGCGACGCGCGCATCTTCGCGTGCTCCTCCCACATGAGCGCGACCCGCAGGCGCGCCCCCGGGGGTGCGTCCTTCGTGCGGACCACCACGTGCATCGACCCCGTCGGGCGGAGCGGCTCGCGCGGCGCGAGGGCGACCGGGCGCGTCGGCCACGGGACGTCCCAGTCCGGTGCGGCCGCGCCTCCCTCCGCGTCCGTGAACGTGCGCGCCACGGCGAAGTCGAGGTACAGATCGTCGACCGTGGTGTGCGCGCCGGGAAGGAAGCCCGCGAAGCTCGCGCGCAGGACGTCGAACGTGTCCGGCCGGTTGAACCACCGCGGCGCCCCAGGAGGCGTCGTCGTGGGGGAGAGGGCCCAGAGCGCGCGGACGATCGCACCGGGAGCGATCCCGTGCGCGCGGTCGAGCCACTCCCAGAAGATCCACGCGCCCCTCCCGTTCAGACGGCCCACGGACGGATCGAGCCCGACCCACGCGTCCGAAAGCGCGCGCGACGGGTGCGCCTGGAACGTCGCCGCCGCGTCGCCCGTGACCGCCGCGCACGGGACGCCAAGCCGCGCGATGTGCTCGATCTGCGCGAGCATCGTCGTCGGATCCGTCGCCGGCGCGACGCCGAGCCGCGCGCCTCCCGCGATCGCGCGCGCGATCGCGAGGTCCCGCCCACAGCCGGGCGGGATCTGCGCGTCGACGACCGAGAACCCGCGCGCGCGGTCGAACGCGGCGGTGGGATCCCGCTCCTCGATGTGCGTCACGCTCGGCGTCTCCGCGGGCACGAGGTAGAGGTCGAACGCGCCGGTGTCGAGCGACGGCTCGGGGCCCTTGAGCCTCAGCCCGCCGCGAAGGGCGCGGTGGGCCCGCTCCGCGGAGGCGAGCGCGCCGAGGGCGGCCGGACCGGCGTGCTCGAGGGTGGTCCGGACGCACAGCGGCAGCGTGAGCGAGCACGCGCGGACGGGCGCGAAGGGCCGCACCGCGCCGCGCTCGATCGGCTTGCCGGGGTTGGCGTGGACATCGCCAGCGCCCGCGTCGGCAGCCCCGGGCTCGTCGTCGTCGCCCTCCGCGGCGGCGGGTGACGCGGACAGGATCACCGCGAGCAGGACGACGGCGGGCCTCGTCGCAGCCATCCGGTCACCCGCGCGGCCGCCGACGACCGCGCCGCGCGAGGAGGAGCGCGCCGGCGCACCCCACGAGGATCCATGCCCTCTGCACGCTACCCGCCCCGGCGGCGCAGCCGCCACGAACGGCGGGCGCGTAGCTCGCGGTCCACGTATCCATGGCGATCGGGATCGTCTTCCATGCCCCGATCGGTCGCCCGTCGAAGCGCGCCCCGACGGTGGCGGAGCGGCCCCCGTTCCCGGGCGCGGGTGTGAACTGGTAGACGAAGACGCCCGGGCCTCGGCGCGTCAGGGTCGGCAGGGGGTCGACGCTCTTGCCGGCGACGACCACGACCGGCGAGAGCCGCGTCGGATCGCGGAAGTCGGCAGGCCTGCCGTCGGCCGTCCGGGTCTCCACGTACACGGTGAAGGGCGTCTCTCCGGCCGCCGCGACGTAGTTCGCGCTCGTGGCGATCCAGCTCGCCTCGGGGTCCGGCGCGACGTCGATCGGCGCGCGAAGGGCATCGAGCGCGAGGAGCGACCCCCACGCGTCGACCTCGCCGGGCCCCGCCTGATCGGCGAACGGCGCCGGACCTCGCGTGCGGTGCGCGCCGCCCTGGAGGAGCGCCGTGATCCTGCCCTGCGTGAGCGTCGGATCGCGCTGGAAGAGGAGCGCGACGACGCCGGCGACGATCGGCGACGCCATCGACGTCCCCACCGAGATCGCGTGCGTCTCGTCGACCTGCAGGCAGCGCGCGTCGGGCTGCCCTTCGGGCGTGGGCGGGCAGTTCTGGCTGCTGAACACGCTCCCCGGATTGCCGGGGGCTGCCTGCTTGCTCATGGTGGACACGACGACGCCCCCGGGCGCCGTGATCTCGGGCTTCGCGACACCGGCGACCGTGGGGCCCGCGCTCGAGAACCAGCACACCTCCCCCTCGACGAGGACGCGCGGCTGCGCGCCGTAGGCCGGGAAGCCGCCCCGCGCGTCGAGGACCGGCACGCGGACGGCCACCTCTTGCCTGGCGATGCTCGTCCACTTCGGGCGGTTGACCGTGCAGCCCACGCCGATGACGTTGGGGTGGGACGCGGGGAGGTTGATGGTCCCCTCGCGGACCCCGTCGAGGAAGCTCGCTGGCTTCGCGCCCCCGAGCGACGCGTCGCCGCCACCCTGCAGGTAGAGGTCCGCCGTGCCCTCGCCCTCGAGCGTGACGTGGTAGGAGCCGGCGGGCCACGATCCGGACCACACGACGATGGCACCGCGCGATCCTGGAGGGATCTGGCTATCCTGGCCCGCCGCCTGGCCGAAGACGACGCCCGCGTCGTACCCCTGGCCCTTCTTGCCTTGCTTCGATCCCTCGGAGACGGGCGCGATCCACTCGCCGTCGGGCCCCTCGAGCCCGATGCGGAGGTCGGCGTTCTTGCGCAGGGCGACCCAGATCTGCACGCTGCCGCTCTCGGCGCCGTGCGTGCGTACGGGCACGTAGAGCCGCTTGCGCGGCGACACGCGAACGGACTGGTGGATGGGCGCGTCCGCGATGGAGCCGCTGTTTCCCGCGGCGGCGACGATGGCGTGACCGGGCTTGTCGGGGCCCACGAAGCTCGCGATCGTCTGCTCCCACAGCATGTTGCCGTCGTGCGATCCGAAGTCGCTGCCGAGCGAGAGGTTCGCCACGAGGGGCACGCCATCGGCATCCGCGCGGTCGAACATGAACTGGACCGCGCGGACGAGGTCGTCCGTCTCGATACCGTCGGATCCGTCGCGCGTCACGCGCACGATGACGAGCTTGGCCGCCGGCGCGACGCCGCCGTAGGGGCCGCCGGCGCCGGTCCCGGCGGCGATGCCGGCGACGTGCGTCCCGTGACCGATGTCGTCGCGCGGGAGGCCCTTCTTGCCCTGGATCTGCCGATCGATGTCGGCGCCAGTGAGGACGGCACCCGCGGCGAGCTTTCCCTCGCCGTTCCGGACAGAGAACACCTCCTCGATCGCGCGGTA
The DNA here is from genome assembly GCA_005777185.1 of Myxococcales bacterium. Taxonomy (GTDB): domain Bacteria; phylum Myxococcota_A; class Polyangia; order Polyangiales; family Polyangiaceae; genus SXNL01. Next base: position 1,909 of record SXNL01000125.1, on the reverse strand, counting down.
CTTCCACGCGGGGTCGATGACGCTCACGGGCTGGAGAGAGAGGTCGAGCATCCACGCCACGCGCGACTTGCCGCTCGCGTCGAGCATGTCGGGGTGCGCGACGTCGAGGCCCGTGTCGGCGACGCCGACGTAGACGCCCGCGCCCGTCGCGCCACGGACCTGCGAGAAGCGCGCGCCGGAGTACGCCCCGATGCGGTCGTTCAGGAGATGGAGTGGCGGTGCGACCTCCAGCCGGAGGGACGGGTGCTGCCGCGCGAACGAGAGCAGCCGATCGCGCGATCCCCTGAGCCGCCCCACGCCCTGCACGACCGGCGCGAGCCCGAGATCGGACGCCCGCCTTCCCGGGGGAAGCGCCACGAGGGCGCCGATGTCACGCGAGGCCGGCGCGAGGGTGATCTCGGCGTGTGCGCCGAGCACCTCGAGGAGCGCCGGACCGTTCGCGACCCCGACGACGCGAGCCTCGCCGGCGCGCGCGTCGCCGCGGAGGAGGGCCGGCACGATCCCGCAGGAGAGCGCGAGGAGGACGAGCGTTCTCGACCGCGAGCGGATCATCGGCGTGCGAGGAACTCCCGAACCCGCGCGACGAGCTCGCCGTGCTCCTCGCAGCCGGGCGCGAAGTGCCCGCACGGACTCGTCAGCACCAGGGTCTCGGCGCCCATGTGCTTCGCGAAGGCGAGCGCCGGGATCGGGCTCACCGCGTGATCGTGCTCGGCGACCGCGATCAGCGCCTTCGCCTTCACGCGCTTCGCCGCGTCCTCGAGCGATCCGCCCCACGGCTTCGCGACGTCGTGCGAGAGCATCGCCTCGAGCTGGCGGCGCCAGTCGTTCCAGTCGAAGTGGTCGGCGCTCTCCTCCTTGTCGAGCCACCCCCGGAAGTCGGCGCGGCTCGTCTCGCGCGACCGGAACGCGGGGGTCGTCATGGCGAGCTGGTGGATGTCGAGCACCGCCCGCAGGAGAGGCCTCCCCTCGTACTCGCCGTTCCGGTAGAGCACGTCGCGCTCGAGCGCGTGCAGCTCGGCGGTCCATAGCAGGAGGTCGTGCGAGGTGAGCTGGGGCGACCCCACGATCGGGACGATCCGGTCCATGAACCCCGGGTGCGACACGGCCCACTGGAACGTCTGCATCCCGCCCATGGAGATCCCGCCGATCGCGTGCACGCGGCCGAGGCCGAGCCGCTCGACGAGCAGTCGGCGCTGGCTCTCGACCATGTCGCGGATCGTGAACTTCGGGAACGCGAGGCGCGCCTGGAGCGTGCTGTTCGAGGGCGAGGACGACACGCCGTCGCCGAGCGCGTCGACGAGGACGACGTACCAACGCTTCGCGTCCACGAGCTCCTTCGGCACGAGGTCGACGATGCTCTCCGTCGTCCCCGTGAACCACGTCAGCCAGACGACGACGTTCGATCGCGCGTCGTCCAGCTTTCCGAAGGTGCGGTACCCGATCTTGCAGTCCTGGATCTTCTCGCCGCTCTCCAGCGCGCAGACCCCCAGATCGGCCACCTGTTGCGCGCCCTCCTCGACCGCGGGCACGGGCCGGGCCGCGCTCGTGGACGTCGCGGGGACGGATGGCGAGAGGGGTACCGCGCGGGGCACGCGCACCTCGCAGCCCAGGAGCATCACGCCTGCGAGCGCACACGCGGCGGGTCCACGGAGCACCATCGAGCGCGAGCGTACCACGCCGCGGGCGCTGCTCCTCCCCTCCCTTCAGGTCGCTGAGCACTGGGCTCATCTCCGAGCGAGTCGAGCATCTGGGGCACCCCGCGCTTCAGACTCGGGTTTCGCCCTTTCTGGGCACCCCGGGCTGAAAGCCCGGGGCAGCAACCTCACTTGAAGAACCCACGTCGAAGCCCGCCCGAGGGCGGGCTACCTGCCGAGGCATGGGTCTGCGCCGTCGACGGTCGCGCGAGCTG
>SXNL01000124.1 GCA_005777185.1 Myxococcales bacterium | reverse complement strand
GTCGCCGTCGCCGTCAACGTCAACGCTCACGTCAACGTCAACGTCAACGAAGGGCAGCCCCGGGCAATTGTTGGACAGCTCTTGAGCGCGCGTAGCGCGCGATTTGGGGGAGACCGACGCGCGTAGCGCGGCGAGTGGGGCACCCCTTCTTTTTCGCTGGATCGCGCCTAAGTGAACGGCGTTGCCGCTAGTGGTGCAGCGACTCGGGCGCCGGAGGCACGATGCTCAGCGGCTCCGGCTCCTCCGGCGTCCAGCCGCGGAGGAAGATCTGCAGGACGCCGGGGAGGAGGAAGAGCGTGAGCAGCGTAGAGAACGCGATGCCGCTGACGACCACCGTCGCGAGGGGACGCTGCACCTCCGCGCCCGCGCCCGTCGTGAGCACCGCACGAAGCGAGTGCACCGCGCCGGACGGGATCGCCTCGTCGGTGGGCGTTCCGCCCTCGATCCGTCGCTTCACGTCGGCGGCCATGACGACCCCGTTCAGCACGGACACCCCCGCGAGCGCGATGAAGCCGACCGCCGCCGGGATGCTGAAGAACAGCCCACGGCCGACGAGCCCGAGGATCCCGCCGATGAGCGCGAACGGGACCACGAGGAACACCCCCGTCGCATACCGCGCGCTCTGGAACATCCACAGGAGCATCCCGAAGATGATGCCGATCGAGATCGGGACGACGACGCCGAGGCGCTTCTGGGCGCGCTCGAAGTTCTCGAACTGGCCGCCCCACGTGACCTCGTAGCCCGGCGGTAGCTTGACGTCGGCCACGACCTTCGTGCGGGCCTCGTCCACCCACGAGACGAGGTCACGCCCGCGCAGGTTGACCTCCACGCGCACGGTGCGCGTGAGGGCCTCGCGGCGGACCTGCGTGGGCCCCTCGGACTCGACGACGGACGCGACCTCGGCGAGAGGCACCGTCGTCCCGCCGCCGGCCCCCACGAACAGCTCCCCGAGCGCCTCCAGGGAGGTGGACCTCGGGGGGACGAGGACGCGGAGATCGAAGCGACGCTGCCCCTCGTAGATCGAGCCGACCGGGATCCCGACGCGCGCGGCCTGGATCGCCGAGAGGGCATCCTCGGCCGTCACGCCGTAGCGCGCGAGCCGCACGCGATCCGGTCGGATGATGAGCGTGGGGGCGCCGAGCACGCGCTCGACGCGGACGTCGCCCGCGCCGCGCACGTTGCGAACGATCGCGCCCACCTGCTCGCTCAGGCTCTTGAGCTGAACGAGATCGTCGCCGAAGATGGCGATCTGCACGTCCGCGCGGGAGCCCGAGATCAGCTCGTTGGTCTTGTCCTCGATGGGCTGCGACACGGAGACGAACGTGCCCTCGACCTCGCTCTCGATCGCGTTCTTCATGGCGACGGAGAGGTCGTCGAGGTCGTGGGCCGTCGTCCACTGCGCCTTCGGCTTGAGGTGCACGAACATGTCGGTGTTGTCGTTGCCCACCGGATCGATGGCGACCTCGGCGCGGCCGGTCATCGCGAGCGTCGTCACGACCTCGGGGAAGCGCTTGAGCACGCGCTCCACCTTGAGGTCGAGCTCCCGCGCCTGGGTGAGCCCGATCGACGGCGCCCTGCGGATGGTCACCACGGCGTCCCCTTCGTCGATCCGGGGGACGAAGTCCGCGCCCGCGCGGGACAGGAGGAGGAAGCTCGCGACGAGCCCGACGAGGGAGCACCCGAGCAGCGGCCAGCGGTAGCGCGTCGTGACGACGAGCCAGGAGGCGTAGTGGCGCTCGAGGAACACGAGCCAGCGCGGCGAGGCCTTCCGCGGAGGGGGCACGAAGAGGACGAGGAGCGCCGGGAAAAAGAGCACCGAGTAGACGAGCGCGCCGAACAACGCGCACGCCATGGTGATCGCCATCGGCCGGAACATCTTGCCCTCGATCCCCTCGAGCGCGAGGAGCGGCAGGTACACGAGGAGGATGATCGCGACGGAGAAGGCGACGGGCCGCGAGAGGCTGACGGAGATCTCCGTGTATTCTCGCCTTCGCGCGCGAGCCACGAGGTCCCTACCGGCGGTCGCCGCCATGATCCCCTCGAGGATGATGATCGGCCCGTCGACGAGGAAGCCGAAGTCGATGGCGCCGAGGCTCATGAGGTCGCCCGTGACGTGGAAGACGTGCATCCCGAAGAGGGCGACGGCCATCGAGGCGAAGATCCCGAGGACGACGGCGAGCGCTCCGCGGATCGTGCCGAGCAGGAGCGCCAGGATCACCGTGACGACGAGCACCCCCTCGATCAGGTTCTTCATCACGGTCGTCAGCGTCCGACCGACGAAGTCGGCGCGATCGTAGATGGGCTCGATCAGGACACCGGGCGGCAGCGCTTGCTGGATCTCGGCGACGCGCTTCTTCACCGCGTGGACGACGTCGCGGCTGTTCGCGCCGACGAGCATCATCGTGATGCCGGTCACCGCCTCCCCCTCGCCGTCCCGCGTGATGACCCCGTGCCGAAGGGCCGAGCCGATGCGGACCTGGCCGATGTGCTTCACCAGGAGCGGCGTGCCGTCGGCGGCCGTCCGGAGGACGACGTTCGCGATCTCCTCCTCGTTCTTCAGCGCGCCCACGGCGGTGAGCGTGAAGGACTCGGACCCGCGATCGAGGTACCCCCCGCCGACGTTCAGGTTCGACTGCGCGAGCGCCGCGGCCACGGCGGACAGCGGCATCTCGTGCGCGTGGAGGCGCCCGCGGTCGACGACGACCTGGTACTCCTTGAGGTCGCCGCCCATCGTGTTGACCTCGATGACGCCCGCCACGCCGCGCAGCTTCGGGACGATCTCCCAGTCGAGGAGCGTCCGGAGCTGCATCGGCGAGTGCTTGTCCGAGCGGACGACGAACTGGTAGATCTCGCCGAGACCGCCCGACACCGGGGAGAGCTCGGGTCGGCCCGCCATCTTCGGCAAGTCCACGCCGCGGACGCGCTCGAGGACCATCTGCCGCGCGAACCAGATGTCGGTGCCGTCCTTGAGGATGACCGTGACCGCCGACAGGCCGTTGCGGGAGACCGACCTGAGCTCGACGAGGTGAGGCAGGCCGTTCAGCGCGGTCTCCATCGGGAACGTGACCGCGCGCTCGACCTCGACGGGCGAGAGCCCAGGGCAGTCGGTGAGGACGGAGACCTGCACCGTGGACACGTCCGGCACCGCGTCGATCGGCAGGTAGCGCGCCGCGACGCCGCCTCCGAGGAGCACGACCGCCAGGAGCACCACCATCACGTGCCGGAACCGGACCGATCCCTCTACGAGCGCGGAGAGCATCTCGCTACCTGAAGATCTCCGACTTGAGCGCGAAGACGCCCTTCGTCGCGACCTCCTCGCCCTCCGAGAGCCCGGTCACGATCTCGACCCTGGTGCCGTCCTGCGCCCCCGGGGTCACCGTGCGGGGCTCGACAGCGCCGTCGCCCTTGTTCACGAACATCGTCGTCTTCCCGTCGATCGTGGTCACGGCGTCGCGCGGGACGAGGAACCCCTGGGCCGGCGTCGTCTTCGTCTGGATGCGCGCGCTCACGGATTGGCCCGGCCTGAGGAGGCCCTCGGGGTTCGCGACGACGACGCGGACCTCGGCGCTGCGGGTCTCGAGGTGGATGACGTCGCCGACGTGATCGACGGTCCCCTTGAGGACGAGCATGCGGTTCGTCTGCGGCGAGAGCTCGACCGCGTCGTTCGCGCGAATGTGCGGGAGCTCGCGCTCGAAGACCGCCAGCACGACCCACACCCGCGAGAGATCCGCCACCCGGAACAGCGTCGCGCTCGGCTCGACCGACTGGCCGAGCGAGACGTGGCTCTCGATGACCTTCCCTGCGATGGGGCTCGTCACCCGCAGGAGCCCGAGGGCGCCCGCCGACTCGCCCGCGAGCGCCCGCACGCGCTGCTCGGCGGCCACGAGCTCCGCCTTCGCCGCCTCCGACGTCGCGCGCGCGAGCTCTGCGTCGCGCTTCGATGAGACCTTCACGTCGGCCAGGTGCGTCTCGCGCGCCTCGTTCGCCGCCGCAGCCTCGGCGTGGGCGCGCGCTGTGAGGACGCCCGACTGGGCGTGACCGAGGTCGGCGCTCTCGATCTCGGCGAGCGTGTCCGCGTGCTTCACCGGATCGCCCTGGAACTTCACGATCCGCTTGAGCCGGCCGGGGATGCGCGCGCCGATGACGGCGACGCGCTCGGGATCGAAGGTGACCGTGCCCACGACGTTGATCTGCGGCGACAGGCTGCCCGTCTCCACCTTCGTGAAGACGAGCCCGGCACGACTCGCGAACGTGGGCGAGAAGCGGATCCATTTGCCGTCGAACGTGGGCACGTCGCGCGGCGGGTCCTTCGTCGCGCTCGGGCCCTGGCGGAGCCCGAAGGCGAGCGCGCCGACGAGGACGACGGAGACGGCGACCACGCCCACGATCCCGCGGCGGCCTCGCGCCCGCGGAGGGCGCTCCGCCATGACGACGGCCGGACCGAGGGGGTTCGTCTCGTGCGGCGCGGTCACGGGAGCCCCCCGACGGCGGCGTCGAGCGCGACGCGATCGAGCCACGCGGCCTCGAGCGCGTCGACCCGCGCGACGCGGACGCGCCCGAGCTCTCGCGCCGCGGACGTCACGCGGAAGATGTCGAACCGGCCCGCCAGCCAGCCCGTCTCGACGAGCTCGAGCGTCTTCTCCGCGGCGGGCAGGGCCTTGCTCTGGAGGATCGCGAACTCCCGGCGCCGGGCCTCGTACGACTCCCGCGCGGCGGTGACGTCGCGCACGACCTGCCGGAGCTGCTGGTCGAGCCGTGTGACCTCCGCCCGCCGCGCCTCCTCGACGACCGCGCGCGGGCCCTGGTTGCGCTGCGCGACGGGGAGCTCCACGGACAGGCCGACGGCGCCGAAGATCGGCGAGACCGGCGCGGCGTCGACGCTGAGGTAGAGCCCGAGCCGTGGGAACGTCTCCTTGACGAGCCTCTCCTCCGTCGCCGCGAGGACCGCGAGCCGGGCCCGGAGCCGCGCGAGCTCCGGCCGGTGCGACAGGGCCTGCGCGACGAGCGAGGCTTCCTCCGGAGGCGGACCGGGCTCCGTGAGCCGCGTCGTGAGGTCGAGCGAGAGCGTCGGGGACAGATCCAGCGTGCTCCTCAGCTCCGCCACCTGCTCCTCGCGCTGGCGCAACGCACCTTCTTGCTGCGCCTCGAGGAGGGCGAGCTCGCTCGTCGACGTCGACAGATCCACGTCACCGGCGGCTCCCGCCGCCGAGCGTTCCCGCGACGCGCGGACGATGCGGTCCGCGATGGCCACGAGATCGCGCGTCTCCGAGGCGCGGAGGCCCGCAGCCTCGGCGCGAATGTACGTGGCCCACGCCCCGGTACGCGCGCGCTTCCCGACGAAGGTGGCGTCCGTCAGCGCCAGGTCCACCCCTCGATCCGCCTCTCGCAGCCGCGCCGACGGCGCGCCTCCGACGTCGAACGGTAGCTCGAACGTGAACGCGTAGCCCATGTCGTGCAGTGTCCCCCCGGTCACCGGGGGCCTCGCGTCCGCCTGCACGCGCGGGTTGGTGGGGAAGCGCAGACCCGCGCCGACGCGGCGCGCCGCGGCCTCGCGGACCGCGAGCCGCGCGAGGATGACACCGGGAGACTGCTCCGCGCGCCGGAGGACGTCGTCGACGGAGAGCGCCAGCGTGCTCCGAGGCTCCGCCGCGCGCGAGGACGAGGCTGTGAAGGCGCACGCGAGCGCGAGGCCCACGGCAAACGAGCACGACCGCATCCACATCCGCCGCAGTCTAGCCCAACTGGGTACCCGGCTTACAGGATGATTACGGCGCGGTTATAAGACAGGTCTATTTCTTCCCCGCGCCGCCCCCGATGGTGAGGCACTGCCCGTTGAACCGACGCGAGTCGTCCTCGCAGATCTGTGCGCACGTCCCCGCCCCGACGTCGATGAGCTCGTCGGCGTCGCAGTCGTCGTCCGTGAGGACGAGCACGGGGGGCTTCACCTTGCCGGGCGGGGGGTTCGTCCCCGGCGGCGGAGGAGGCGGCGCGTCGCCCGCCAGCGACACCTTGTATGCATAGTGCATGAACTTGGTGACCATCGCCGCGGAGACCCAGGCGTAGCCCTTGTCCCCCCACGACTCCCCCCAGCTGGTGTGGATGAGGAACTGCTTGCCCCCGGGTGTCGTGCGATAGCCGCTCATGACCACGGCGTGGCCGCCGCTCGGGAAGGTCCAGTCGGGGATGACCGCGCCGGTGGCCATCTTGCTGTTCGTCCACCGGGAGCCGTCGATCTTCATCGCGATCCACAGCGAGTAGCCGCTCGCGAGCGCGCTCGTGAGCTCGTCCATGTCGGCGGGCAGGGTCTGGAGCTTCTTGATGCTCTGGACCTTGAAGGTCGCGCTCGCGTTGGAGGCCTTCAGCTTGGCCTGGATGTCCGCGTCCGTCTGCCATGTCCCGAGCCGCACGCCGTACGCCGACTCGCAGTCGTCACCCCACGGGTTGGGCCGGAGCAGCTTGCACAGCTCGCTGCCCTTCACGCCCCAGGTGGTGACGGAGGCGATCGACTTCCCGAGCGTCTCGTCGCCGGCGACGCTCATCTGCGGCACGCCGTAGAACGACCACACGTGCGACGGCGACGCGGTCTCCTGCTTTCCCGCGCGGCGCAGCGCGTTGTCGATCGCCGTCGAGAGCGAGAACGCCGTGCACGCGCCGACCGCGCCCTGGTTCTTGACCGGGCCCTCGGTGCTGTTCGAGCGGTGGTCCACGGCCGCGGGGGCCGTGTCACCCTCCACCTTGGTCGACGACTCCGTCGGCGCCGGCCCTGCCTGCTCGCCTCCCGACGGAGGCGTCGGTGGCGCGGCGCTGCCCGACGACGACGGCGCGGGGGGCGTCGACCCGCCCCGCTTGGCGATGATGGCTGCCCGCAGGGCGGGGTTGATGGTGATCGCCTTCGTCATCTGCGAGAAGTCGCGGGCGTTGATGTACGTGCGGTGCGCCTGGATCGCGCGCCGCTTCCGCGCCGACGTCGCCTCCTTCGCGCGCGTGACGGGCGTGTAGTGGTGGCACTCCAGCCGCACCCACACACCGGGCGCGACCTCCTGCGTGCCGCACGACTTGGGTTCGCGCTTGATGATCTCCTGGAGCTTCGCGACGTTGACCGCCTCGACCGCCATCGACCTCGGGCCCACGTGCGACAGATCGCCTCCAGCCGGAGGGGTCACGGGGGGCGCCGCGGGTGGTGGCGTGACGGGGCTGGCCGCGCCCGTCGGTCGCCGCGTGATCGGGGCGGGCGTGGCGGGCGGCGCGGCGGGCGGCGTGGCGGGCGGCGGCGTCACCTGGGCGGGAGGCGGTGGCGCGACCTGGGCAGGGGGAGGAGGAGGGGGGGGAGGAGGAGGCGCGCCCGCAGCGCCGCCGCCGCCGACGCTCACGGCGCATGCCGAGAGCAGGAGGGAAACGAGCCCGAGCTTGCCAAGGTGTCTCATCATGATCGCTCCTCGTGCGTGGCACGACCGCCCGGACGGGTAAGACTGCGCGCCGGGCAGGCTATTCACGCTGCACGTCATGAGAGCACAAAAGTTGTCCCGATCCTGGCGGCTTTGTTACCGACGAGACCATGCCCCGAGGCGAAGACGACCGAACGCCCCGTCCCTTCCGTCCGATCCTTCGCGCAGGAGCGCGCTTCGGGCGCGAGGCGGCAGAGCGGCCCGTCCTGATGTTCGAGGACGTCTACAAGTCGTACCGCGCGGGCGTCCCGGTGCTCCGCGGCATGAACCTGATCATCGAGCGCGGCGAGTTCGTGTTCATCACCGGGCCGAGCGGCTCGGGTAAGAGCACGCTGCTCCGCCTCCTCTACCGTGCCGAGCGCGTCGACCAGGGGCGCATCCTCTTCATGGGTCGCGACGTCGCGCGGCTGCGCGACGAGTCGGTGCCCTTCCTGCGCCGCAACATCGGCGTCGTCTTCCAGGACTTCAAGATCGTGAGCTCGTGGTCGGTCTACGAGAACGTCGCCATCACGCTCGAGGTGCTCGGGCTCCCGACGCGCCTCATCAAGGCGCGGGTCGGCGAGGTCCTCGAGCGGGTCGGCCTCACGGGCCGCGGTGGCGACGTCGCCGGCGTCCTCTCCGGCGGGGAGCAGCAGCGCGTCGCGCTCGCGCGGGCGATCGTCGGCGAGCCGGCGCTCATCCTGGCGGACGAACCCACCGGCAACCTGGACCCACAGCTCGCGCTCGACATCCTGGGCCTCTTCGACGAGATCCACGAGTCGGGCACCACCGTGTTGTTCGCGACGCACGATCGCACGCTCCTCGAGGTGCGCCCGAGGCGGCTCATCGTCCTCGACGAGGGCAAGGCCATGGACGTCCCGAACGGCGTCAGCACGCCGCCCGACGAAGACTACGACAACCAGCTCCCGCTCTAGCGGAGCCAGCGGAGGAACCACCTCATGTTCGATGGAATGACACGCAGGGCCCGGCGGGGAATGCTGCGCGAGTGGCGCCTGCACACGCTGAGCGTCTTCTCTCTCGCGGTGGCGTTCGTGTGTCTCGGCGCGGCGCTGCTCGTGGTCGCCAATCTCCGCGCGATCGAGGAGCGCTGGGCGCACGCCGGGCGATTCTCGGTCTACCTGAAGGACCAGGCGACGCAGCCGGACATCGACCTCGTGAAGTCGGCGCTGACCAAGGTACCGGGCGTCACCGAGGTCCGCTACGTGTCGAGCGGCCAGGCCCGCGCCGAGTTCGGCATGTCGGAGGGCGCCGCGAAGAGCGATCTCGCGGCGCTGCCCGTCGAGGCGTTCCCCGCGTCGATCGAGGTGCTCGTACGGCCCGACATGCCCGACGCCGACATCGCGGAGATCACCGGCAAGCTCAAGGTGCTCCCGGCGATCGAGGATGTGGAGACCTACCAGGCGTGGACGGAGCGCCTCTCGCGCCTCGTGCGCGGCGGGGTCGCGGCGGCGAGCCTGCTCGCGATCGTCGTCTTTGCGTCCGTGCTCGCCGTGGTCGGCTCGACCATCCGCCTCGCGCTCCAGCGGCGCCGGACCGAGGTCGAGGTGCTGAAGCTCGTGGGCGCGACCGATGTGTTCGTGAAGGGCCCGTTCCTCCTCGAGGGCAGCGCGCAGGGCGCGATGGGCGCCGTGGGCGCGGTGGTGCTGCTCGGTCTGCTCTTCGCGATCGTGCGAGGCCGCCTCGACGGCGAACTGGTCACGCTGATCGGCCTCGAGCCGACGTTCCTGCCGTGGCCGGTGGCGATCGGCATGATCGCGGTGGGCGCGTTCCTCGGGATGGCCGCGGCCGCGCTCGGCCTCCGCAAGCTGGTGACCGTGTGAAGCTCCGGCGGCTCGCGTTCGCGCTCGCGGCGGTGGCCTCGGGCGGGTCCTCGTTCGCGCTCATCGGTCACGCCGCGCCGCGCGACAAGCACGTGCCCGTCGCGGCCCCGCCGCCGGCAACGCCCGCCGCGTCGTCCCCGGCGCTCGCGCTCGCCGCGCTCGACAGGAAGATCGCCGACCTCGACGCGGAGGAGGACGCCTGCAAGAAGGAGCTCGCCCAGCTCGGCACCCGGCTCGCCGAGGCGCGCCAGCGGTCTCTGGCCCGGGGGCGCGCGTACTACAAGATCACGCGCGCCGGCATGTTGCCCGTGGGGGGAGGGTTCGACTCGCTCGTCACGCACGCGCTCCGCACCGAGCGCGCCCGCCGGGCGCTCGCCGGGGACCTCGCCGAGGAGCGGCACCTCCGCGAGCGCGGCGCGGACCTCTCCCACGCGCTCGAGCGGGTCGCGCGCGATCGCGTGACCTACGGCGGCCAGCGGAGCGCCATCGACTCGGCGCGCATGGCGATGGCGGACGAGGTACGGCGGGCCTCGGCCTTCGACCGCGCGTTCTCGACGACCACGGGCGCCAACTCGGAGTACGTCGCCGTCTACGGCGGGAACGGCGCGGCGCCGGCGGACGTGTCGAACCGCGCCGGGTTCCCGTCGGCGAAGGGGAGGCTGCTGTTCCCGGTGATCGGCAGGGCCGAGGTCAAGCCGACGAAGCGCGAGGGCACCGACGGCCCCGGCCTCGAGGTGCGCGCCGCGATCGGGACGCCGGTGCGCGCGGTGTTCCCGGGGAGGGTCGCCTTCGCGGATCGCTACGGGCCGTACGGGCGGCTCGTGATCCTCGACCACGGGGAGCACTACTACACGATCTCGGGGAACCTGCAGGCGATCGACGTGAAGCCGGGCGCGGAGATCACCGCGGGGGAGCGGATCGGATCGGTCGGGGACGAGGGGCACGGGCCGATGCTGTACTTCGAGATCCGGCACGGGACGGAGACGATCCCGCCAAGCGCGTGGCTCGGGCTGTAGGGAGGCCGTCCGACATCTCGCGGCCGCTGTCGCGGACCGCCGACCGCGGCCCGAGTGGACCGCTTTGCTCGCCCATCCGTCCAATCCACCGTGCGCTCGTCCGGCCGCTCCCGCATCGCCCCCCTCCTCCTCGTCCTCGCCTCCTTCTCCCTCTCGCTCCCTTCGCCCGCGCGGGGCGAGAGCGCATCGCCCCCGCCGTCCGCGGCAACGTTCCCCCCACGAACCTTCGACGGTGACCTCCCCCGTCCCTTCGGCATGGCGCTCCGCGGCGCGACGGCGTCGGAGGCCTGGGTGGCGATGCACACGCGCGGCGGGCAGCGCATCGACGAGGGCGTGATCGACCTCCGCACGGGCTGCATGGTCGAGACGCTCCCGACGTTCGCGCGCCTCCGGCTCCTCGCCGGTGCCGGCGCGAGCGCGTTCGGCTCGACGAGAGGCGTCGACACGACCCGCGACGCCGAGGCGCGGTTCGCCGATGCGGCGACGCGAGACGAGCTGGTCCGCTTCGTCGCGGCGGGGCGTCGGTTCGGGCAGCGACGCCTGGGCTTCGGCATGATCGGGGCCGACGACGTCGCGTTCAGCGCCGACGGGCGCACGATGCTCGTCGAGGCGTCGGAGGCCGTCTTCCGGTCGCGCGACGGCGGGGCCACGTTCGACCGGCTCGACGCGAACATGAGCCGCTACCCTGCCGTGACCGCCGATGGGAAGTGGGTGCTCTACGAGCGCTGCGCCGACGGTGCGCGTCGGAACCAGTCGTGCCCGGAAGCGTCGCGCGAGGTCCGCGTGGTGGCCGCCGACGACAGCGTGCCCCCCCGTCGGATCCCCATCGGCAGCGGCCTCCTGCGCGGGATGGACCCCAGCGGTCAGGCGCTCGTCGTCGTGCGCTACGACATCCCGCGCGAGGTGACCGTGATGCACGTGAGCCCTTCGGCGGGCACGATGACGCGCGCCTTCGGCATCCCGGCGGCGCCGCTGCCTCCGAACCGCTTCCACGACATCGATCCGTCTCCGTCGCGGGGTGCCTTCGGGGTCTTCAACGACAACGACAAGCATCCGACGAGCGTGTTCACCGTGGTGTCGATGACCGACGGGCGCGCGCTCCAGCGCTTCTCGGTGCGCAACGAGATGGGGACCTACACCGACGACGAGGCCGGACGTCTGATGTGGCAGACCTACCCGGACGACCACGCGTGGGCCCGCCGCCCGAACGGGGCGATCCAGGACCTCGGCATGGGAGAACCGCTCGGATGGGCGCAGGGCGGCCGCGCCCTCGTGTTCCGGGCGACGTACGCCGGAGGCCGCCGGATCGAGGAGCCGACGGCCACGCTGCGCAGTGTGGCGTGCACGCTCGTGAAGGTCGTGCGGGTGAGCTGACCGCGGAGGGCGTGCTCAGGGCGCGAGGTACAGGTTCCCCGTGAACGTCCCGGTCACCGGCTGTCCGTCCGTCATGCTCGTCTGCGAGAACGTCCAGGTCCCGAGCCCCAGCTCGAAGCGTCGGAGCGTCACGTTCGGAGTCACGGAGCGATCGGTCTCGACGATCGTGATCGCGTGCGGGGGCGAGTTGATGGGGCTCGAGCCCACCGCGTCGATGGAATCGAACCAGTTGGTGTCGGGATAGGGCACGGTCATCGTGTAGCGGAGGAGCCCGTCGTCCCCGATCAACTGGAACCGGGGGGAGAGCGACGGTGTCGAGCCCGCGCGCGTCCCCGTCAGGCCCGTCGTCGTGGTGACGCCATCGACCGTGAACGTGAGGGTGCCCGCGCCGGACGTGAACGGATCGTCCGCGATCGTGCCCCACGTCGTCCAGAAGGCGCCGCTCACCGTCCCGACCTTGATCCGGCACGCCGGATAACGCGGCGGCTGCGTCCACGGCGGCGGCCCTGAGGCCCGCGCCTTGGCGATCGCCGCGGCGCGGCCGTTGATGATGTCGTTCAGCGCCGTCCCGGCGGCGACACGCACCCCCCGGTCGGCCGGGGAGAGCAGGGGATCGGCGAGCGCCCCGATCGCGTTGACGCCTGCCATCAGCGCGCCGGGCTTCCACGCCTTGGCCAGGAGGTCGTCGAGGATCTGGAAGTACCGGTCGCGCGCCGCGGGGATCTGGTACAGCCTCCACGGCAGCATCGCGTACGCTTGGACCGCTCCGGCGTTGGCGGCCCTCAGGGTCGCGTCCACGCCCCACGGGAGGAAGTGGAAGCGGCCGCCGTCCTTCGGATCGGCGTAGACGAGGAAGTTGTTCGCGTTCCCCGTGTAGCCGTCGGTGTGCCACACGAGGACCTCGGCCGCCCAGAACCGGTAGAAGGCCTCGAGATCCACGAGCTTGCCCACCTCCTTGAGCAGGTTCGCGTCGTCGACGGTCAGGGCCTCCATCAGCTTGACGAGATCCCCGCGAGACGGATCCGTCTCGTTCGTCTCCTTCTCGAAGCCGTAGACCGAATGCGGGACGAAATCGTTCACGGTGCCCTCGTAGAGGTTGCCCGTCGGATCGGCGAAGTTCCGCTTGAGGAAGCCCTTGTCCACCTCCTCGTGCAGCGTGTAGATGCCGTGCTCCACGCCGTTGATGAAGACGCGCGCGTGGTTGCAGCGGGGCGCCGGGACCTTCGCGGCGGCGAAGGTCTTGTAGGCGGCGCACGCGCGGGCGTACGAGGGGTCCGACTTGTTGTTGTCGATGGAGAACCCGTCCATCGAGTGGAACCTCCGGCCCGGCACGAAGCGGTCGAAGTCGAGCTTGATCGAAGGGTGAATCGTCGACTGCGATCCGATGAGCCCCTTCTTGCGGATCCCCATCTTCGTGAAGACGTTGCCGTCGATCTTCACCTCGCCCTGGTACCAGGTGTAGGGGCTGACGAGGGGGAAGGCCCTGCAGTCCGCGCCGCCGAGGATCAGGTGACGGTCCCGCGTCTCGTGGCGCATGAGCTCGTAGTCGGCGGGGGGGAGCGTGATCTCGATCGTGCGCAGGGGCGGCGCGAAGACCGCGTCGCTGTCGTCGAACGCGCCACAGCCCGGGAGGCAGCCGCCGCCGAGGCGATCGTTGACGCCGTCGTCGCAGAGCTCGCCGGGATCGATCTTGCCGTCTCCGCAGTACGGCGGCAAGCCCGCCTCGGGCGGCGGGGGCTGAGGCGGCACGACGGCGGCGTCGGGGAGCGCGGCCGGCGTCGGCGTCTCCTCCACCGCCACCACCTCCGGCGGGGCGGGCTGCGCGGTCGTCGTCCCGCACGCGGGACCCATCACCAGGATCGTGGCGACGATGCTCGCGGCGACGGCGAGACGAAGGCCAGAGACAGGCATGATGGAAGAATAGCTGACGGCGGGAGTCGTCCAGCGGTTTTCTGGGCCGCGTACCGCCCCGTCAGGGCGACTTGTAGATACAGGTAGGGCACGGGCGGTTCAGGTAGTCCGCCGCGAGCAGGAAGAGGCTCGGACCCGCGGACGCGGGGCTCGGGTCGGTCTGCCAGCCGATGTCGGCAGGCGACGCGGGGCCGTTCACCGCGAACACGGCGAGGCCCTTCGGTGGCACCTTTTCATTCAACTGTTCCGCGACTCGCCGAACCGAAGCACGTGGTGCCCCGCGTGCTCGACGTGCTGCACGTTCGCGGGCTGAGGTGGATGCGGCGGTACTGAATCGCTCTCGAAGAGCCAACGACTCCCCCGCGAAGTGATACGGTCGAGGCCGTGGGCAGCGGGATGGACGAGGCGCACCTCTTGTGCCGCGCGGGTTCGTGCGTGTGCGCGCTGCCGCTCGTCCACGTGTCGGAGACGATGCGGGCGCTGCCGCTCGAGGCGCTCGGCGGGATGCCGGACTTCGTCCTCGGCCTCGCGATCGTCCGCGGCGCGCCGACCCCCGTCGTCGACGTCAGCAGGCTCGTCGGCGGGGCGAGGGGCGCGCCCGCGCGCTTCGTGACCGTGAAGACCCGGAGGACGCCGCTGGCGCTCGCCTTCGACGAGGTCCTCGGCGTCCGCGTGCTCGCCCCCAGGTCGCTCCAGGAGATCCCGCCCCTCCTCGGTGGGTCGAGGGCCGGGATCGTGTCGGCCATCGGGGCGCTCGACAGGGAGCTGCTCGTCCTGCTCGAGGCCGCGCGGGCCCTGCCGGAGTCGGTGTGGGCCGCGCTCGCGGCGCGGGGGGCGCGGCCGTGACCCCGCCCGTCCGCGTCGAGGACATCGAGCGCTTCCGGGCGCTCGTGGCGCGTCAGCTCGGGCTCGCGTTCGACTCCACGAAGACGGGCTTCCTCGGCGACGTCCTCGCGCGCCGGGTCGACGCCGCGGGCGGCTCGCCCGCCGCCTACCTCGATCGCCTGGATCACCGCGGCGAGGAGGGCGAGCTCGGCGCCCTCGGGGTCGAGCTGACGGTCCCGGAGACGTACTTCTTCAGGAACGTCGACCAGTTCCGCGCGCTCCGCTCGATCGCGCTCCCGGATCGGATCGCGGCGCGAGCCGCGACGCGCAGGCTCCGGCTCCTCTCGGCCGGCTGCGCGTCTGGCGAGGAGCCCTACTCGCTCGCGCTCGTCGTGCGCGAGCAGCTCCTCGATCGGGGCTGGGACGTCGCGATCCGCGGGGTGGACGTCAACCGCGCGGTGCTGGACCGGGCCGCGCGCGGCCGGTACCACGCGTGGTCCATGCGAGAGACACCGAAGGACGTCGAGCGCGCGTGGTTCCGCGTCGAGGGCAAGGAGCTCGTCCTCGACGACTCGGTCCGGGCGGCGGTCACCTTCATCGAGGGTAACCTCTCGCGCGAGGACGCCGCCCTCTTCGCCCCCGAGACCTACGACGTCGTCTTCTGCCGCAACATGCTCATGTACTTCACGCCGGAGGCGGCGTCGGCCCTCGTCGGGCGCATCGCGCGCGCGCTCGCGCCGGGCGGGTACCTCTTCCTGGGGCACGCGGAGACCCTCCGGGGCACGACGCCAGGATTTCCTCGCCGCGCTCCGGCAGCTGCGCGAACGAAACACCGACCCGGAGACGCGGAGGCTCCTCGACGACATCGAGCACGCCGAGGGGGAGCACCGCGTGGCCGCGGACCGCGTGATCGCGCTCCGCCAGGCCGACGCACCCTTGGACGCCATCATCAAGGTCTTCGATCAGGAGGTCAATCCGCGGCGCCTCGTCCTGAGGCGGGCGGTCGACGCGTTCATCGCGTTCGCCAGACGCACGCTCGACCAGGAGAACAAGGCGTCGACGCAGGCCGCGGACACGGCGGCGACGCTGATGACCGTCTTCGCCCTCCTCGCGCTGGCCATGGCGATCGGGATCGCCGTGCCGCTGACGCGGGCGCTCGCGATTCAGATCGGAACGGCGGTCGGCCAGATACAGAGCTCGTCCACGGAGCTGCAGGCGGCGGCGAACCAGCAGGCGACCGCGACGAAGGAGCAGGCCACCGCGATGAACGAGATCACGACCACGATCACGGAGCTCCTTGCGACCTCGAGGCAGATCGCCGAGAGCGCGCAGCGCGTCGCCCACATCGCGGGCCAGACGGCGTCCTCGGCGCGGGACGGGGACGCGACCGTCGATCGCGCCCAGGGGTCGATCGCGCAGACCCGACGGCAGGTCGATCTCATCGTGAACCACATGGTCGACCTCGGGAAGAAGTCCCAGCAGGTCGGCGCCGTCCTCGACATCGTCGGCGAGCTCTCGGAGCAGACCAACATCCTGGCGATCAACGCGACCATCGAGGCCGCGGGGGCCGGCGACGCGGGCAAGCGGTTCGCCGTCGTCGCGGACGAGATCCGCAAGCTCGCGGAGCGCGTCGGGGGCTCGACCAAGGAGATACGGACCCTCATCGAGGACATCCGCAGCGCCGTGAACACGACGGTCATGACGACGGAGACCGGCTCCAAGGCCGTCGACACCGGCGCGACGCAGTTCTCGGCTGTCGCCTCGGCCTTCAAGGAGATCGCGGGAATGGTCGGGACGACCACCGAGGCGGCGCGCGAGATCGAGCTCTCGACCAAGCAGCAGGCGACGGCGGTGGAGCAGGTCAACATCGCCGCGATGAACGTGGCGCAGGCGACGAGGGAGACGGAGGCGAGCGCGGGCCAGACGCTGCAGACGGCCGGTCAGCTGAGCGGCCTCTCGCGCGAGCTGCTCCGGCTCGTGCGGCCCCGCGTCGAGGCGCGCGGCGCGGCCGAGGTGGAGCTCGCGCGGTGACGCCATGGCCTCGGATCTGAACCGGTACTTCCGCGTAGAGGCGCGCGAGATCCTCGAGCAGCTCGGCCGGGGCGTCCTCGAGCTCGAGCGCGGCGGCGCGGAGCCCGACCTCGTCGCCCGGCTCCTGCGCCTCGCGCACACGCTGAAGGGCGCGTCGCGCGTCGTCAAGCAGCAGGAGATCGCGGAGAACGCCCATGCCATCGAGGACGCGCTCGCCCCTTTCCGCGAGGTCCGGGGTCCGGTCCCGCGCAGCGCGGTCGACGCCGTGCTCGCCCGCCTCGACGCGATCCAGGCGCGCACGGCAGCGCTCGGCCCCGAGGCTGCCCCCGGCGCCGCCCGCGCCGAGCGGCCGACCCACGACGAGCCCCCGGGACGCATCGGCGCGGATCTCGACGAGATGGACGGGCTCATGGACGGGATCTCCGAGGCCAGCGTGCGGCTCGCGGAGCTCCGGCGGAGCCTCTTGCCCCTCGCGCGAGGAGGCCGCGTCGCCCAGCAGCTCTCCACCGAGCTCGCGTCCCTCCGCGCCTCCCGGCCGCTGAACGGGTCGGGGCCCCGCGTCCGCTCGATGGCCGCCGAGCTCCACGGGATCGTCGAGACGCTCGAGCGGACCCTGACCGCGGGCATCGAGGAGATGGATCGCGAGCTCAGGCAGGTTAGAGAGGCGGCGGAGCGGCTGCGGCTGCTCCCCGCGAGCCTGATGTTCGGCGCGCTCGAGCGCGCCCTGCGCGATGCCGCGCAGAGCCTGGGGAGGGACGTCGCCCTGACGACGCGCGGCGGGGACGTGCGGCTCGACCCCGATGTGCTCGCCGTCGTGCAGCGCGCCATGGTGCAGGCGGTGCGCAACGCCGTCGCGCACGGGATCGAGCCCGCGGGGGAGCGGGTCGCGGCGGGCAAGCCCCGCGCCGGCGCCGTCGTGCTCGAGGTCGTCCGTCGCGGGAACAAGGTCGCCTTCGTGTGCCGCGACGACGGGCGCGGCGTCGATCTCGAGCTCGTGCGTCGCGTGGTGGAGCGGCGCGGGGCCCTGCCCGCGGACGCGAACCGGCTCGCCGCGAAGGAGATCCTGGCGCTCCTGCTGAGGGGCGGCATCACGACGACCGGCGCCGTCACCGAGATGTCGGGCCGCGGCATCGGGCTCGACGTCGTGCGCGAGGCCGCGGGCCGCCTCGGCGGGGAGGCCCGCGTGGAGACCGAGCGCGGCAAGGGGACTACCCTGGAGATCGTCGCGCCGGTCTCGCTGAGCTCGATCGACGTCCTCGTCGTCGAGGCGGGCGGGTGGACGGCGGCCATCCCGCTCGCGTCCCTCAGGACGACCGTCCGGGTCGCCGACGCGGATCTGCTGGAGACGACGGAGGGCGTCACCGTGCCGTTCGACGGGGGGGTGGTCCCCTTCGCCCCGCTCGCGCGTCTCCTCGGCGGTCCGGAGGGCGCGCGCGCGCGTGTGTGGTCGGCGGTCGTGCTCGAGGACGCGGACGGCCTCGCCGCGCTCGGCGTCGACCGCCTGAGGGGCACGGCCACGGTGGTCGTGCGCCCCATCGCGGATCTGGGGCCGTTCGATCCGGTCGTGGCCGGCGCCTCCTTCGACGCCGAGGGCAACCCGCAGCTCGTCCTCGACCCGGACCGGCTCGTCCGTCAGACGCGCTCGGTCGGCCCTGGCGCGCGCCCGGCGGCGGCACCTCCGCCCGTCGTGCTCGTCATCGACGACTCGCTGACGACGCGGATGCTCGAGCAGAGCATCCTCGAGTCGGCGGGGTACGACGTCGACGTCGCGGTCTCGGGCGAGGACGCGCTCGAGAAGGCGCGGGCCCGCCGCTACGCGCTCTTCCTCGTGGACGTCGAGATGCCCGGGATCGACGGCTTCGAGTTCATCGAGCGGACCCGCGCCGACGCCGCGCTCCGCGACGTACCGGCGATCCTCGTGACGTCGAGGGCGTCTCCGGAGGACAGGCAGCGGGGCGCGCGGGCCGGCGCCTCCGCGCACATCGTGAAGAGCGACTTCGAGCAGTCCCGGCTGCTCGAGGAGATCCGCGCGCTCGTGGGGCCGCGATGACGGGGCGTCGCGTCGTCGTCGTGGAGGACTCCCTCACGGTGCGCAGGCACCTCTGCGAGATCGTGGCCGCCGACCCCGAGCTCGAGCTCGTCGGCGAGGCCGAGGACGGGAAGCGGGCGATCGAGGTCTGCACGTCCCTTCGCCCGGACGTGATCTCGCTCGACATGATGCTCCCCGTCATGACCGGCCTCGCGGCCACCGAATACATCATGGCGCACGTGCCCACGCCCATCCTCATCGTGTCGGCGTCCACCAACCGCGCCGAGCTCTTCAGGACCTACGATGCCCTCGCCGCCGGCGCCCTCGACGTGCTCGAGAAGCCGCGGGGCGACGACTTCGACGGGTCATGGGAGGTGCGCTTCCGGCAAGCCTTGAAGCTCCTCGCGAGGATCAAGGTGATCACCCACCCGAGGGTCCGGCTCGGGCGCTTCGGCGCGTCCCCCGCGGGGGCGCTCGCACCCGCCACGACCGCCCCGCCGCCCCCCGGCGCGGGGCCCAGCGCGATCCGCGTCGCGGCCGTCGGCGTCTCGACGGGCGGTCCGCCGGCCATCGTCGAGATCCTCCGCGCGATCCCGGTCCTCGCGACGCCCCTCTTGCTCGTGCTGCACATCGACGAGCCCTTCAGCTCCGCGTTCGCGGACTGGCTCGACGCGCAGACGAACCACCCCGTGGCCTACGCGCGCGACGGCGAGCGCCTCGACGGGCTCGCGGGTCGCGTGGTCATGGCGCCACCGGGCCGCCACCTCGTCGTCCGCGCCGGACGGCTTCACCTCACGGGCGAGGCCCCACGCCACTCGTGCCGCCCCTCGGTCGACGTCCTCTTCGAGTCGCTCGCGCGCGAGTGTGGCCCGTCCGTCGTGGCGAGCCTGCTCACGGGGATGGGCAAGGACGGCGCGGCCGGGCTGCTCGACATCCGCCGTGCCGGCGGGATGACCTTCGCGCAGGACGAGGCAACCTCGGTCGTGTACGGGATGCCGCGAGAGGCCGCGCTGATCGGCGCCGCCGAGCGCGTTCTGCCGCTCGGGGAGATCGGCGCGGCGCTCGCGCGCGTCCTCTCGCCCGCGTCGCGGAGCGAGCCGTGAACGAGACGGTCCTCATCGTGGACGACAGCCTGACGGTGCGGATGCACCTCGCGGAGGAGTTCGGCGCGGCCGGGTTCCGCACGAGGCTCTGCGCGACCGCGCGCGAGGCCCGGGAGGCCCTCCGCGCCGAGCCCATCGCGCTCGTCATCCTCGACGTCGTCCTGCCCGACGGCGACGGCGTCGATCTGCTCGGAGAGATCCGCGGCGATTCCGGGACGTGCGATCTGCCCATTCTCATGCTCTCCACCGAGGCCGACGTGAAGAACCGGATCCGCGGGCTCCGGACGGGCGCGGACGACTACGTCGGCAAGCCCTACGATCCCGGGTACGTCCTCGCCCGCAGCCGCGATCTCGTCCGCCGGCGCCGGAAGGGCGCGGAGGGCGAGGATCGCGTGCTCGTCCTCGTCATCGACGACAGCGCGACGTCTCGCGAGGAGCTGCGACCGGCCCTCGAGCGCGGCGGGTACGCGGTCGTCACGGCCTCGACCGGCGAGGAGGGCCTCCAGCTCGCGGCGTCACGACGGCCTGGCGCCATCATCGTCGACGGCGTGATGCCCGGGATCGACGGCGTGACCGTGATCCGGCGGATCCGCCTCGACGCCGCCCTCCGGGGCACCCCGTGCATCCTGCTCACGGGGGCCGACGACCACCTCGCCGAGCTGCGGGCCCTCGACGCGGGGGCCGACGTGTTCGTGCGCAAGGACGGCGACGTCGACGTGATCCTCGCGCGCCTCACGGCGGCCTTGCGCAGCGCGCACACCCAGCGCGCCGAGGCCGAGAGCCTCGTCGGCCCGAAGCGCGTGCTCGCGGTCGACGACAGCCTCACGTACCTGCACGAGCTCGCCGACGTCCTGCGCGGCGAAGGGTACGATGTCGTCCTCGCGCACTCGGGAGAGGAGGCGATCGCGATGGTTGCGGTCCAGCCGGTCGACTGCATCCTGCTCGACCTCATGATGCCGGGGATCGACGGCAAGGAGACCTGCCGGCGGCTCAAGGCGTCCCCGGCCGTGCGCGACATCCCGATCATCATGCTCACGGCGCTCGAGGATCGCGAGGCCATGATCGCGGGCCTCGCCACGGGCGCGGACGACTACATCTCGAAGTCGAGCGAGTTCGCCGTCCTCAAGGCGCGGCTGCACGCCCAGATCCGGCGAAAGCAGTTCGAGGACGAGAACCGTCGCGTCCGCGAGGAGCTCTTGCGCAGCCAGATGAAGGCCGCCGAGGAGCACGCCGCGCGCCGGCTGGCCGAGACGCGCGCCGAGCTCGTGGGGGAGCTCGAGCGAAAGAACAAGGAGCTCGAGGCGTTCAGCTACTCCGTCTCGCACGACCTCAGGGCCCCCCTGCGGAGCATCACGGGTTACGCGAGCGTGCTCATCGAGGATCACGGGGGCTCGCTCGACGACGCGGGGCGGGCGTGCCTCGACAAGGTCCGCTCCTCGGCGCAGCGCATGAGCGAGCTCATCGACGACCTCCTCCTGCTCTCCCGCGTGAGCCTCCCCGAGGTCAGGAAGACGCCCGTGAACCTGAGCGCCCTGGTCGAGACGGTCGTGGGCGAGCTCCGCGCGGCCGATCCAGGGCGCGACGTCGCCGTCCACATCCAGCCCTCCCTCACGATCGACGCCGACGACCGGCTCCTGCGCGTGCTCCTCGACAACCTCCTGGGCAACGCGTGGAAGTTCACGTCGCGAACGCCCCACGCCGAGATCGAGGTCGGCGCCGACGTCCGCGGGCTGCGCGCGGTCTACTTCGTGCGCGACAACGGCGCGGGCTTCGACATGGCCTACGTGGGCAAGCTGTTCCGCCCCTTCCAGAGGCTGCACGGCGAGGCGGAGTTCCCGGGCACGGGCGTCGGGCTCGCCACCGTGCAGCGCGTCGCCGAGCGGCACGGGGGGCGCGCGTGGGCCGAGAGCGAGCTCGGTCGCGGCACGACCCTCTTCTTCACCCTCGAGCCCGAACAAGCGGAAGGCGCCTGACCCGCGAAGTCGAGGTCCGTCGTTCCTTCTCCTCTTCGACTGGTCGGAGCTCACGGGAATGTCACGCCTCCTCGTTCGTGTGTCCTCCGTCGACAGGAGCTACTGGAGGAGACGCGCCGCCAGCGACAAGAAGGCGATGGCCGACGTGGAGGCGCGCCGGATCGAGGTGGCGCGCAAGGTCTCCGGCTGGGCGTGGATCAACGCCGTCTTCCGGCGCGCCTACGACGGCCTCGAGACGGGGATGGCCGATTTGCGCGAGGGCATCGAGCTGCGGAAATGCGCGTACGAGCTCGACGCCGCGGGGGATCCGCAGGCCGCCGCCGAGGCGCTCCGGCTCGCGGGGGAGATCGCGACCACCGCGCTCCACCGGAATGGTTCGCCGGAGGACATCGCGGTCGACCGGGACCGCGTCGTCCTCCTGGACAAGCTCGAAGAGGCCTCGGCGGGATCGATGGCGGTGTCAGCTACTCGGCGACCTCGGTCAACGTGCGGCTCGTCTCGGTGGAGACCGGCAAGGTCGTCACGAGCAAGATCGTCACCGCGGTCGTCCGCGACGACCAGGGCGGCTGCGAGATCCCGGGCGGCCAGGGCTTCGCGCTGAAGGCCGCCACCTACCAGCGTACGCCGGCGGACACCGCGCTGAAGGACATGATCGCGGGCGCCGTGCGTCACTTCTCGGAGGCGGGTCCCGGCGCGTGAAACGGGCAGGGCGACCCGGATACTGCCGAGGTCGACGATCGTCGCGATGCCGTCCACGAAGCTGACGCGCGCGTGGTCCCGCGAGACCGGGCGGGAAGTACCGCATCACGCCAGCGGCTGTCGGGCGCCGCGTCCTCGGATCAGAGCCCAGGGCGGACGGCGCGGCTCGGTCAGGGTGTGAAGCTGAGGCATCCCCTCATTTTCCTCACGTCGAGCCCGAGCCCGAGCCCGAGCCCGACGAAGACGAGCCGAGCTTCAGCACCATCGCGGTGAGCATCGCCGTGATCCGCAAGAGGAGGGCTCGCACAGCCACCAAGCG
>SXNL01000123.1 GCA_005777185.1 Myxococcales bacterium | reverse complement strand
TCAAGGTGCGCGAGCGGCGCCATCAAGGAGGCGTCGGCCTCGGACAAGAAGGAGCCCGCGGTCATCGGCAACCGCACGCGCGTGAAGGTCGTGAAGAACAAGATGGCGCCCCCCTTCCGCGAGGTCGAGTTCGACATCCTCTACGGACAGGGCATCAGCAGGACCGGCGACCTCGTCGACCTCGGCGTCGAGGCCGGCATCATCGAGAAGAGCGGCGCGTGGTTCTCGTACGGCACCGACCGCATCGGTCAGGGTCGCGAGAACGCGAAGGCCTACCTCGAGCAGAACCCGAAGGTCATGGAGAAGCTGGAGGCCGCCATCCTCAAGAAGCACGGGATCGGCGCGGCCGCTGCCAACGAGGCGGCCGAGAGGCCCCCTCGCGCTCCTCAGGTGAAGAACGGCGCCGAGCCCGAGGGCAAGAAGGCCCCGATCATCGTGGGCAAGCCGGCCAACTGACCACACCGTTTCCCTAATTCTTCCGAACCTTTGCCATCCCTGCCGACGGACAGCGGTGGCGAGCGTGCCTTTGTGCTAAACCGGCGCCCGTGAAGCTCTACATCATGCGGCACGGGCCGGCGGAGGAGTACGCCGCGAGCGGGCAGGACGCCGACCGAGCGCTCACGCCCGACGGCCGCCTGCGTGTGCGCGCGGTGGCCAAGGCGCTCGTGCAGAAGGACGAAGCGCCGCTCCACATCGTCTCGAGCCCCCTCGTGCGGGCTCTGCAGACGGCGGAGATCGTCGCCGCTGTCACGGGCCTCGAGGAGCGCGACGGCACGCTCGAGACGCGTCGCGAGCTCGCCCCGGGCGGGTCCTCCCTCGAGCTGATCGACGAGCTGCGCCGCGCGAAGCGACGCCGGGTGATGCTCGTCGGGCACGAGCCCGATCTGTCGAGCCTGGTCGTGCGGCTCGTCCACAAGCACCTGCCGCAGGGCATGCTCAAGGCGATGGTCGTCGGGCTCAACATCTCCGAGCCCGAGCCGCCGACCGAGGGCTTCGACTGGACGGTGAAGCCACGGTTCGTCCTCGATCCGAAGACGCTGGAGTGGGAGAAGTTCTGATGGATCGGTCTGGAAGATCGTCGCGGAGCGCGACGGTTCTCCAGCGCGTCGCGGTGGCCACGCTCGGCCCGCTCGCCGCGTGCGGGCCCGCCGAGGCCCCGCCTCCGAGGGCGCCGCTGCCAATCTCGCGCGCCCTGGAGAAGGAGGCCGCGTCGCCGGCGTCCGGCTCGAGCGCGGCCGTCGCGTCGGGCGCGCCGGCGGGGTCGAGCACGCCCGTGAAGTACGAAGGGCACGGCGCGTCGAGCGTGCCGAAGGAGGTCCTCGCCCGCTTCGCGCCCACCCCGCTCAGGTCCGAGGTGTCGCGTCGCATCCAGGCGATGCTCGACATCCGGGCGCCTGGCGCCGGCATCGTGTCGCCCGACGGGCAGTCACTGTATTTTACATGGAACGTCACGGGCACGACCCAGGTCTGGAAGCTCGACGGCCCGCGGCGCTTCCCCGTCCAGCTCACGGGTGGAGAGGACGTGACGACCCTCGCCGCGGTCACCCCCGACGGCAAGTGGCTGGTCATCCAGCGGGATCGCAAGGGCGAGGAGAACCCGGGCCTCTACCTGATGGCGGCCGCGGGCGGCGCCCTCGTGCCGGTGCAGCACAAAGAGAAGGTGCAGACGCGCCTCGGCGTCGTCACGGACGACTCAAGGTATCTGTATTATACATCCAACGATCGGAAGGTCGACAGCTACGCCGTCTACCGCTTCGACATCGCTGCCGGGAAGGCCGAGCTCGTGTTCGGCGAGGACGGTCTGTGGAACGTGCCCTCGGTGCGCGGCGCCTCGCTTCTGCTCGAGAAGGCGACGGGCGCGTTGACCCGCGAGTACTTCGAGTACGACGCCGAGAAGAAGGCGCTCACGCCGCTCCTCGGACAGGGAGAGAACGAGGAGTACGAGGCGATCTTCGGCGAGGCCGCCGGCACGCTCCTCGTGCGCACGGCGCGCCGCGAGGACGGGAGCCACGGCGAGTTCCGGCGCCTGTTTGCGTGGCGCGACAAGAAGCTCAAGGCCATCTCGCCCGAGGCGAAGATGGACGTCGTCGGCGTCGCGATGGATCGCGCGAAGAAGCGCGTGTACTACGCGCTCAACGACGGCGGCTACATGCGCGGTCGCGCGCTCGACGCGCGGACGTTCGCCGAGGAGAAGCTCCCGGACATCGCGGGCGCCGAGCACCTGCTCCCGGGCGCGACCTCCGCCGACGGCCGGTACGTCTCCATCCGCGTCGGCAGCGCGCGGGCCCCCTGGCGCAGCCACGTGTGGGACTGGAACGCGCGCAAGCTCGTGGAGTGGGTCGTCCCGAGCTCTCCCGAGATCGACACCTCGCGCTTCGCGAGGCCCGAGCTCGAGTCCTACCCGGCGCGCGACGGCACGAAGATCCCGATCTTCGTCCGCCGCCCGGGGGGGTGCCCCGCCCCCGGCGCCCAGCGCCCGGTGTCCGACCCCGAGAAGACGCGGCCGCGCCCGCCTTGCCCCGTCATCGTATCGTTCCACGGTGGCCCGGAGGGCCAGGCGATGCCCGGCTTCAGCGCGACGGGCCAGCTCTTCGTCGACGCGGGCTTCGTGTGGGTCGAGCCCAACGTCCGCGGCTCCGACGGCTACGGCCGCTCCTGGCTCCACGCGGACGACGGGAGGAAGCGCCTCGACGTCATCGGCGACATCGAGGATGCCTCGAGACACATCCGGGCCGCCTGGGCGCAGGACGGGAAGGCCCCGAAGGTCGGCGTCATCGGCGGCAGCTACGGCGGCTACTCGACCCTGGTCGCGATGACCCGCTTCGCGGGCGCGTACGACGCGGGCGTCGCGATCGTCGGCATGTCGAACCTCGTCTCGTTCCTCGAGAACACGGCGCCCTACCGTCGCGCGCTCCGCGTCTCCGAGTACGGCGATCCGGCGAAGGACCGGGAGGCACTCGTGGAGCTGTCACCCATCACCCACATCGCCAAGGTGAACGCCCCGCTCCTCCTCGTCCAGGGCGCGTCCGATCCGCGGGTTCCCGTCGGCGAGGCCCTCCAGATGCACGCCGGTCTCGAGGGCCGCGGCCAGAAGACGCGCATGATCATCTTCCCGGACGAGGGCCACGGCGCTCAGAAGCGCGAGAACAAGGTCCTCGAGCTGGGCCACGCGCTCGATTTCTTCGAGACGCACCTCAAGTAGCCGCTCACGGCCGCTTCGCGTTCCCGTTCGGCGCCGACGCCGACGCCGCCAGCACCCCCGTCACCGTCTCGCTCGCCGCCACGGGGAGCGCGCCGAGGAGCCGCTCGACCACCTCCGTCACGCTGGATCCGCCGAGGATCGCGAGCGGCGCGGCGGTCCTCGCGAGCTCCTTCGCGAACTCCTGGTGTCCCAGCGCGCGCAGGGTCGTGACGAGCTCGGGAGCCATCGCGGCCATCTCCTTCTCGAACGCCTGCACCCTCCCTTCGAGCCGCCTCGCCTCGATCTCGAGCTCGCGCTCGGCCACGCGCGCGCGCGCCGCGGCGCCGATCTCGAGGGCCTGCGCCTCGTTCTCGGCGCGGCCGATCCGCTCGAGCCGATCGTGCGCGGCCTGGGCCTCGAGGCGCGTCGCGACGAGCGCGTTCTTGGCGTTCTCCAGGTCCACCGCACGCGCCTGCGTGGCGATCTGCGCGAGGTAGATCTCCTGCGTCACGGCCTCCTTCACCTTCTCGTGGCGAGCGCGGTTCTCCTCGCTCTTGCGCGACACCTCCATGACGATCGCAGCCTTCTGCGCGTCGAGGAGCAGCTTGCGCACCTCGGGATCCAGGACCCGCAGCTCGAGCACCTCGACGTCGTACACCCACATCCCGTTCTCTGCGAAATGGCGCCCCGCCCGCGGCTCGCCCTCGGTCTTCTCGCCGAGGACCGCGTCGCGTACGAGCTCCGCCCCGCGGCGGTACACCTCGTCGAGCGGGCTGCGCCGCGCCGCCGCCCGGAGGAGCGACGCGAGGTGGTCGCAGAGGAGCGCGACGTAGTCGGTCACCGCGAACCAGCGGTCGGCCGGCACGTGGCGCGAGACGAACGAGACGCGGTACGACAGCTGCAGCTCGAGTTCCACGTGATCCTGCGTGCGCGTCTTCACGACGTCGCTCACCTTGTTGCCGTCGACGCGCAGGAAGCACGTGGGGAGGAGCGCCGCGTCGTCCTTCGGCTTGCCGGTCGAGAGATGGAGCACCTCGAGCTCCTCCTCGAAGTCGAGGATCCGCGTCCCGGGCCCGAGGACGACCTCTCGCTTGTCCTTCGCGACGACCATGACCGCGGTGCTCGGCGGGATGTCGATCGAGATCGCGGCCCCGTGGAACGCGGGCGTCTTGTTCCGGTAGAGGCGGAGGCGATCGGGATCGAGCTCGCGCCCGACGACGTCCTCCCGGGTGGGGTCGACGAGGTAGTTGGTCGGCCCCTTCACCGTCGTGATGCGCCCGCTCAGGATGTCGCGAACGTACAGGCCCTCCTTCTCCGCGAGCGGCAGCGCCTCGACGACGCGCACCACGATGGCGTGCTCCGAGGGGAAGAAGAAGCCCTCCCGATCCTTCACGAAGACGTCCTGGCCGGCCGTGTACGCGCCCGGCGGGAGCGACTCGTCGGCCCCACCGGGCTCCGGCACCGTGAAGTCCTTGATGACCCGCAGGTGGAGGCCGCGGTTCCTGCGCAGCCGGAACGCGCGCCGCACGTAGCCCCCGCCGTCCTCCCGCGGAATCACCTCGAGGCCGTTGGTGGGGACGTAGTAGCTCACCTCCGCGCCGCGAATCACGAGCTCGCGCCCGATGGGCATGCCGCCCCCGACCTCGTCGTACACGCGCACGAGCAGGTACTCGTCCTCGCGCAGCGTGTGCCCGCGCACGACCTCGGCCCGCTGGCCGGGCCACAGCGGGAACGTCACCGGCCCGGGGACGACGATCTTCTTGCCGACGAGCAGCTCGGTCGCCGAGTTCGAGCCCTTGATGGCCTTCACGGCGGGATCCCTCGGCGGGTTCTCGACGATCACGTACTCCTGCGCGCTCGCGACGACGAACGGGTGGGTGCCCGAGGCCTCGTCCGAGCGTACGGGCTGGAAGCGGCCCTCGCGGAAGTCCACGAGCCGCTCGGTGTTCGAGAGGCTGATCTTGGTCGGCCCGACGTAGAGGACGATGTCGCCCTTCGTCAGATCCTGCACGT
The DNA here is from genome assembly GCA_005777185.1 of Myxococcales bacterium. GTDB lineage: Bacteria > Myxococcota_A > Polyangia > Polyangiales > Polyangiaceae > SXNL01. The sequence continues at coordinate 6,019 of SXNL01000123.1, read as the reverse complement.
AGGCATACTCGTTCGAGGCGACGAGGATGTCGCGCTCGCGGACGTCGCGTTCGGCCATGGCGGGCTCCTTCTTCGAGAGACGCCCCGCGAGGAGCACCTCCCGTGCCACCTCACGTAGGTGCGAAACGGGCCGATTTCCAGGGACCAGGCGCCCAGAGCTGCATCCAGAATGGCGCGGGCGCGCCAAACGAATACACTACCGGCGTGCGTCATCCGCTCGTCCTCGCCACCGCCTCGGTCGTCCTCGCGTTCGTCGCTTGCCGTGGCGCGGAGGACGGCCCGCCCGCCGATCCCGGCAACGTCGGGACGACGTCGGGCGGCACGAGCGGCGCCTCCGGCACGAGCGGCGCCTCCGGCACGAGCGGCGCCTCCGGCACGAGCGGGACGAGCGGGACGAGCGGGACGAGCGGGACGAGCGGCGCGTCTGGCGACAGCGGGACGAGCGGCGCGTCCGGCGACAGCGGGACGAGCGGCTCCACCAGCGGTGGCCTCCGCACGCTGGGCCCCATCAAGAACGGCAAGGCGACCTTCTACGTCGAGGCGGACGGCACCGGCCACTGCTCCTACGACAAGCTTCCCGCGAGCCAGTACTACACCGTCGCGGCGATGAACACGGCCGACTACCTCGCGAGCGCCGTGTGTGGCGGCTGCTACCGCCTCGTCGGCGAGCTCGGGGAGCTCATCGTGCGGGTCGTCGACTCGTGTCCCACCTGCGCCGGCGACGGGAGCACGATCGACCTCTCCCCGCAAGGCTTCGAGAGGATCGCGCCCAAGGTGAAGGGCATCGTCCCCATCACCCTGCAGGCGGTCACGTGCGAGGTCACCGGGAACATCAGCTACTTCTTCAAGGACGGCAGCTCCCAGTACTGGACCGCGATCCAGATCCGCAACCATCGGGTCCCGATCGCGAAGGTCGAGTACAAGAAGGGCGCAGCCTTCGTGAACATGCCACGTGTAGACTACAACTTCTTCATCGATACGAATGGCGTCGGCCTCCAGCCCGGCGGCCTCACGCTGCGGATCACCTCGACCGACGGGCAGGTCCTCATGGACACGATCCCGGCGGTGCTCAGCAACGCGGCCGCGCCGGGCGCGGTACAGTTCAAGTGACGAAGGGGCAGTTGAAGTACGTCGGGCCCGACATGCTCCGTCCGACCTGGACACGCACCACCTGGCACACGCCTGCGCGCGCCGGCACGCTCGCGCCGTCGTGTCTCACGCCGTCGACGTAGACCGTCGCGCCGGCGGGGGCCTCGATCTCGAGCGCGCGGGGCGAGGAGAGCGCGCTGCCCACTGGCTGCCAGGGCCCGTCCGTCCGGAATTGCGCGACGCAAGCCTCTGGCCCTCGCACGCAGGTGCGGCCCGCCAGGATCCCGCGCCGCAGGTCCGCGGTGGAGCGCGCGTCGGCGAGCACGTACATCACGGCGCGGAGATGCATCCCGTGGCTGTCGGAGCCGGCGACCGACGAGAGGCGGCGGCGCTGGGCGCGGATCTGGCGATCGAGCAGGAAGTGGTTCTCCCGGAAGCTCGCCTCCGGGTCGTCGCGGAGGAGCCGGTCGCGGAGGAAGGAGACGCCGAGGTTGAACGTCTCGATCGTGTGGGCGTGAGCGGTGAGCCAGCCCACGTCCGCGGGGAGCCTGCGCGCGGGACGTGTGAACGCGCGCCAGGACATGTCGGCGCGGGCCTCGTGGAACGGCGCGCCATCGAGGGGCAACACGAGCGGGTGGTTCAGCGTGAGGACGCCACCCGAGGCGACGTAGGCCTCGAAGAACGGACGCGGATCCCCGGTGTCTCCGGCGGCCTCGAGGGCGCGCGTCTCGTCGCCGAAGGCGAACCCGACGTGGCCCCACATGTGGTCCGTGTACTCGAAGCCGCGCACCAGCAAGACATCGGTCGCGGCGAGCGCCCTCAGCTCGCGGTCGAGGACGCGCGCGCCGTCGACGAACGAGGCCCGAAGCTCGGGGTCCGCCATGAAGCGCGCACGCACGTGAGGCGTGAAGATCACGAAGTCCAGGCGCTCTGCACGCGCGAGCCCGAGGGCCGCCCCCACGTCGCGCGACACGTGGAAGGGCGCGTCTGGCGGGGTGACGTGGCAATGCCCGTCGCCCGCGAGGAGCGTGAAGCGGCGCTCGCCCACCACGACCTCGGCTCGTGCCGGCGGCTCCGGCCGAGGCGCGCTCATCATCGCGGCGTCGATCAGGCCCTGCTTCGAGCAGCCGGCGATGCATGCAATATGCAGTAAAATCGCCGCCACCAGGTTGCGTGTCACCCCGGCGATCCTACCAGAGGCGCCCCACGCCGGCGCGGACGCGCCGAGCTCCGACCTTCGACCGGACGTGAGAGGGCGGGCGAAGGTCAGCTCTTCCCGAGAGCCGGCGCGAGCTCGCGATCCAGCGGGGGCACCTCGGTCGCGTCCTCCACGATCGTGCGGCTGACCTCGTCGAGGCTGTCGCCGACCGTCGCGACGCTCTTCACGGCCGCGTCGTCGAGCCCGATCCGGGCGGCGTTCGCGGTGTTCACGGCCGTGTAGGCGCGGGCGAGCACCTTCACGTGCTCGGCGATGCGCCCGTCGACCATCTCGAGGACGGCGTCGGCCGGCGATCGCGCGGCGTCGCTGGAGGTGTCGTCGGCGAGGGAGAGGGGGACGGTGGGCAGTGGCCTGCGATCGATCTTCACCCTGGCGTCCGCGAGCTTGAGCAGGGCCGCCCACGTCTTCTCGACGCGCGCGTGGAGGCTCGTCTCGAGCGGGATCTCGCGCGTCGAGCGCCGCAGATCCGCGCCCTCGTGGAGGAGCGACGCGCTCCGGCCGGCGACGAGCGAAGCGGCCTGATCCAGCGCGTGTGCGATCGGATCGTCGGCGTCGACGAGCATCGGCAGCGCGACGAGCACGGAGCAGACGACCGTGGCGACGGCCATCACGGGCAGGCTCGCGGTCGCGTACGCGCTCGAGATCCCGCCGGCGATCGCGCCGCCGACGAGCGCCAGGAGGACGTGGAGCGCCCGCGACGTCCTCCCGCGGACGCGGAGCGTGCGCTCCGCGAAGACGAGGCCGAGGAACACCGCGCCCGACGCGGGGCCCGACACCGGCGCCAGGAGCCCGGCCGCGAGCGCGCCGATCGAACCGGCCGCGATCGAGACCGCGTACGCGCCCGATGAGGCCGCCATGGCGAGGCCGATCCCCAGCCCCACCGCGGCGACCGCCGAGGGCACCGCGCCGAGGTACTTGAGGTACGGAGTGGCCGCGAAGGCGCACGCCGCGGCCACGAGGAACGCGATCTTGCGCATGGCTAGAACGCCTTCCGGCTGAGGTTGTTGATCTCCTGCGCGGCGCTCGCCTTCGCGCGCATCCGGCCCTCGTCGCTCCCCGGGCCGGCCTGGGAGAAGCCCGTCTTCGCGCTGCGGTAGGAGTCCGCCTGGTTCGAGAGGGCGGTCGCCGCCGCCATCGGAGCGGCCGCCTTGGCCTCCTCGAGCGCGCGCACGTTCTGATCGATGAGCGACGTGGCCCGGTCGAGGTCGCCGTGCGTGTAGGCCTCCGCGGCCTCGAGCTGACGCTGGGACGCGAGCACGCTCACGGCGCTCGCGAGCACCGCACCGTCGCGCGCCCGCTCAACCTCGGCCTGGTTTCTCACGGCGAGGACCGTGAGCGTGGGGACGTCCACCGAGGCCCGGTTCCCGCCGACCTGGGTCCAGGAGACGGTCGCTCCGAGGTCCGCGGCTCGGCCCTCGGGGAGGGTCGCGCGGAGCTCGACGATGGCCCTTCGCTCGTCGCCCACGAAGAGCGAGCCGAACACGAGCTCGACCTCGTCGCCTGTGACCCGCGCGTCGGCGCCGCTCGAGCGCGCGAACGTGAACCCCTGCGGGATGCGCACCTTCACGCGGGCCTGCTCGACGGTGGTGGAGGACGTCTCGATCAGCTCCTTGTTGAGGAAGTGCGCGAGGGAGGCCCCGTCCTTCACGAAGGCGAAGTTCCCGTGGCCGTTCATCGCCACCGAGCCCATGTAGCCCTCGTCGAAGTCGAGGCCGATCCCGAGCGACGACACCGTGATCCCGCTCTCGAAGCTCGATCGCGCCACGCTCTCCGACTGCTGCCGCGTCGCGTCGAGCCCGTCGCTCACGAGGACGATCCGCTTCACCCGCCCCGAGGACGCCTCGTCGAGCGCCCGCCTACCGTGGCTCATCGCGGGCGCGATGTTCGTGCCGCCGCCTGGCTGGAGATCGCGGATTTTCCGCTCGAGCTGGGTTCGCACGAGGCCGACGCGGGCGAGGGACTGTACGAGCTCGCTCGTGTCCGAGTAGCGGACCAGCGCGATCTCGTCGTCGTCGCGCATGTCCTGGACGAGCTTGAGCACGCTGCGGCGAGCCTCCGCGATCTTCTCGCCGCTCATCGAGCCCGAGGTGTCGATCACGACCGCCATCGAGATCGGCGCGCGCTCCCGCAGCCGATCGGTCGCGTCGGCCGTCGCGGCCAGGCGTACCTCCGCGAAGACGGTCGTCGGCGTGCCCGACAGCACCTTGGCGTGCGACAGCGAGATGGCCCCCTTCACGCCCGGCCCCGAGAATTCCCGCACGTTCTTTCCCGATGCGATCACCTGGGCGAACGGCGTGTGCGCCTGCGCGGGCGCCTTGTAGAGGACGAGCCCTCCCGTGGAGAGGACGACCGCGCCGAGGGCGAGGCCTCGGCGAACACGTGCATTCTGGAACCACCTCGACATGGAATGAAACCTCCGGATCGCGCACGGGTCAGCCCTCGCGACCTCGATCCTCGGGGCCCATCCCTCCACGAGGGCCTCTCGAAACCGTCGCGCGCGGGAGTGCGCGTCCCACTGTACGCGGTCGATCCTGGAAGGATCTGCCCGGGCCGGCTTTTATTCAAGCCGAGGTCAGGGCGAACGTGGCGCCAGGGTCGTCACGCCCGCGCCGTAGAAGCCAGTGCCCCCGTCGGGCACGGCGATCTGCGCCACGGTCGACTTCGCCCCGGTGACGGGGTTCACCTCCAGCACCTGCCCGGCTCCGGAGAACGCGTAGATCTTTCCTCCCCAGTACCCGGTGCCCCACAGCTCTCGCGTCGAGAGTGGCGCGATGACCTTCACGCGGCGGCCCGTCTTGGGATCGATCTCGAGGAGGTAGTCCCCGAGGTCGGCCGAGTCGTTTGCCGTCAGGTACGCCTTGTCGCCGATGATGGCGACGATGTCACCCGACGAGTAGTGCAGCGTCCCCGCGTCAGGGCCTGGCGGGTTCAGCGTCCCGATGTCCGTCATCTTGCCCGTGTCGAGGTCGACCCGGACGTAGTACTCGCCATCGTAGCCGACGAGCGCCTCCTTCACGTCGAGCGTCCCCGCTGGCACGAAGCCGAGGGAGTCCGGGTAGTAGTCGACGGCGCCCCTCGTCGTGCACTTCGCGGAGATGGGATCGATGGTGACGAAGTGTCCCTTGTCGGTGGCGAGGTCGCTGGTCGTCCCGTACATCGCGCCGGTCTCGTTGAGGGCGATGTCGATCATCACCTCCGGGCCCGGGAGGCAGTCGAAGTCCCCCACCTTCGTCAGCTGCTTCGCGTAGGGCTCGAACAGGTACAGCGTCCTCGCGGTGTGCGCATAGACCTGCCCCTTCTTGGCCCCCGCGTCGGGCGTGGGCGCGGATGCCTCGCCTGGGTCGAACACGGTGGCGTCCTTCTTCGAGGGCGGCTCGGTCCCGCCGTCGAAGCTCGTGCCCGTCGGCGTGCCGAGCGGATCGGCCTTGGTGCAAGCGAAGCCCGCCACGGCGACCGCGAGGGCGAACGAAACGAAGAAAGCGTGGCGAAGCCTCATGCGGAGACTCTACGATTTCCTGGCCGCGTCGTCGAATCCGGGGCGTGTCCATGAGGGCGGCGTTGTGTTCCATCCGGGGCACGATGGCGCGAGGGCAACTCCAGGAGCGAGAGTGGACGAAGATCAAGGCGCTGCTGAGATCGCAGCGCCGAGCGGGTCGTCCGCCGAAGGACGATCGGAACTTCATCGAGGCGGTGTTGTGGTGGCGGCGGACG
>SXNL01000122.1 GCA_005777185.1 Myxococcales bacterium | reverse complement strand
GCCGCGCCGCCGACCGCGACCGTCGCCGCCACCCCACCACCGAGGCCCCAGAACACCTCGCGCCCCGCGGCCGCGGCGGCCACCGCCCGGCCCACGTCGTCGGCGACGGCGGCCCCCCAGGAGGAGCCGGGGTTCCTGACCCTCCAGACCTACCCGTGGACGAAGGTGACCGCAAACGGCCGTTCGCTCGGCCCCACGCCCCTGAACCGCGTCCCGCTTCCGCCGGGCACGTACAACTTGACGATGGAGAACCCGGACCAAGGCCTCAAGAAGTCGGCGACCGTCCTGATCAAGAGCGGCGAGGTCCTGACGAAGAACTTCGATTACAAGTGACCGGCCACCGCGTATGATCTCGCCCCGGGCGGGTGTTCCAGGACGCTCGCCTGCTGCCATGGGACGCCGCCTCCTTGCCTTCGCCACCCGCCCGCACGCCGCCGCCATCGGCGCGGCGATCGCGCTCTCCGCGATCGGCACGGTGGGGCGCCTGCCCCTGCGCGTGCTCGACGCGCCAGGGTCGCAGCTGGGCTGCTCCGCGAAGGAAGCGGCGAGATCCTCTCAGCCCGATCCGGTCCTCGTGGGCGTCGTCATGGGCACGAGCGGGCAGCTGTCGTCGTTCTCGCTCCCCCTCAAGGAGACCTTGCTCGTCGCCGAGGGTCAGATCAACGGGAACGGCGGCGTCCTCGGGCGCTCGGTGCGGTTCACGTTCTTCGACGATCGGAGCGAGTCGAACGACATCCTCGTGAAGGGCGTGCGCGATCTCGTGCAGACCCAGAAGGTCCTCGCCCTCATCGGCCCGGTCGGGAGCGGACAGGTGAAGGCGGTCCACGAGATCGCGCGCGCGGGTCAGGCGATCCTCCTCGCGCCGTCGGCCACGTCGACCGAGCTGTCGACGCTCGAACCGTTGCGCGATCGCTGGCTGTTCCGCACCACTCCCAACGACGGCCTTCAGGCGAAGGCCGTGGTTCGTTTCGCGTCCGGAGGGGCGTTCACGGGCGGCGCCGGCGACGCCGGCACGGGCGTCAAGTGCAGCAAGATGGCCATCGTCCACATCGACAACTCGTACGGCGTCGGGATGGCCGAAATCGTCGCGAAGGAGTGGCCGCCTACCGGGGGTTCCGTCGTCGTGAAGAAGCAGGTCACCGAGGCCCCCGTCGACAAGTACACGGCGGAGATCGACGCGATCTTCGCCGCCAAGGCCGAGTGCCTCGTCCTCGTGGCGTACGACGACGTGGGATCGCGCCTCGTCTTCCAGCTCAAGACCGACCCGCGCTACACGGCGGCGCCCGATCCCAAGCTCGTCATCATCGGCACCGACGGCATCTTCACCCAGGGCTTCATCGACGGCGCGCTCGCCCCCGACGGCACCTCCCTCGCGGAGGGTGTCTACGGCACGAACCCGGACACCAACCCCCAGACCCCGGAGTTCGCGCAGTTCAAGAACGTCTACAACGCGTACTACCCGGGCCGGGAGCCGCCTTCCTTCGGCGCCAACACGTACGACGCGGCGATGCTCATCGCGCTGGCGATCCAGCGGGCGGGCAGCCTCACCAACCGCGTCGCCATCCGCGATGCCCTCTACGACGTCTCCAAGGACGGCCAGCCGTTCGGGCCGGCGCAGTACGGCGAGGCCGTGCAGGCGATGCTCGCGGGCAACAACATCAACTACGCCGGCGCGAGCGGCAACGTGGACATCGACGACAGTGGCGACACCGAGGGCGGGTTCATCGTCTGGAAGATCCAGGGGAAGGCCGTGCCCAAGGATGGCATCGGTCGCTACCGCGCCGAGGATCTCGCGAGGAAGTGATGCGCGCACGACCGCTCGCCGCCCTCCTCCTCGTCCCCGCGCTCGCGTGCAGCGCGGAGAGCGACCCCGTCGGGGAGCAGTACACGCTGAGCTTCCCATCCACCGCGGCCGCCGTGGCGACCGAGTCGGTGCAGCTGCTCGTGTTCGACGTCCCCCCCGGCACCTCACGCGCGAACCTCTGCCCGAACCTCCTCCAGAAGCGGAAGAGCGCGCAGCCGCTCGGCAAGGCGCTCGTGGAGGGCCCGCCGGTCTCGCCGTGCAACGCATCGAAGCAGCCGGTGACGATCCCCTTCGGCGAGCACGCGCTCTTTGCGATCGCGCGGAAGGAGGGCAAGGACTACCTCCTCGGCTGCACGCTGCAGACGATCGCGGTGGGCGATCCTCCGGCGGCCGTGTACCTCACGCCCGTCACCGCGCAGGTCATCACGCCGACGACGAAGTGCCCGCAGCTCTCGGCGTTCTGCTCGCGGACGTGCCCGAACTAGGGCGGCCGGGTCGAAGCTCGGCCGGCGATGCCCTCTTCACCTGCACTTCTCGGCGCCGCACACCAAGGCCGGCGTCACCACGGCGGCCGTCGGCGGATCCGTGGGTCGAAGCAGGAAGAACCCCGCGACCGCGCCGCCCACCGCGGCGACGCCGCCGAGCCCGAGCCAGAACGGCGTGCTGCCGACGAAGCCGCTCTTCGTCCCACCCGCGGCCCCCTTCGACACCTCCGCGAAGAACGTCTTCGGGACCAGCGGCTGGCCCACCTCCATGGCCACGTCGTCGCGCTCGTCGAGCGCCTGCACCCAGTAGTCGACCCGCGTGCGTCCCGCCGGCCCGGGCATGACCTGGGTCGTGACGTTGTCCCCGATCGCCAGAGAGCTCGTCGTGTACTCGCCGGACGAGCCCCACCGGTAGCCCACGTTGAGCTTCTTCACCACCTTGGTCGGATCGCGCGTCGTCACGCGCAGCGTACCGCCCTCTTGGACGCGAACGGACAGCTGCACGTCGAGGCTCGGCTTCATGGCCTGGCTGCGCCAGAACCCCTTGGCCTCGACGAAGGGCGTGGACACGCGTGGCCCGAGGTTCTGATCGACCTGGTACTCGGGATCGTAGGTGAGGAGGAGGATGAACGCTTCCTTCGCCTGCTCCTCCTTGTCGAGGATCGCGTAGGTCACCGCCAGCACGCGGTACACGCGGACGAGCTGATCGTGCGTGAGCCCGCGGAGTTTGGTGACGCGCTCCGCCACCGAGTTGGCGCCGTCGTAGTCGAGCTTGGCGTACAGCTGCTCGGCGACCTCGACCTCCGCCGGTGGTGGCGGCGGCGGCGCCTTGGGGCCGCCCAGCGCGGGCGCGGCGAGGGCCGCCATGGCGAGGAGAACGGAGATCGCGCGGCGCCGCATCCCGGGAGCATACCCAAAGTCCGGGTCTCGTAGGAGGCGAATGAATCCGGCAGCTTGCGCGGTCGCATGGCGAGGCCCCGCCAGCCTTTCCGTCGCGGCGCGCGCGGGGTATGTGAACACCCCATGGCCCGCCATCGCGCATCCTGGGACGAGTACTTCATGAACATCGCGCGCGAGGTGGCGACGCGCGCCACGTGCGACCGCAAGCACGTGGGCGCCGTCATCGTCCGCGACAAGACGATCCTGGCCACGGGCTACAACGGCTCCGTGCGCGGCCTCGCGCACTGCGACGACGAAGGGCACCTCATGGAGGACGGCCACTGCGTCCGCACGGTCCACGCCGAGGCGAACGCGATCGTTCACGCGGCGCGCAACGGCGTGCGCATCGACGCGGCGATGATCTACGTCACCGCCTCGCCCTGCTGGCCGTGCTTCCGCCTCATCGCGAACGCGGGCATCACGCGCATCGTGTTCGGCGAGTTCTACCGCGACCAGCGGATCTTCGACGTGTGCCAGAAGATCGGTATCGAGCTGGCCGATCACTCGCGCCGGGAGGCCTGACGTGGCGTGTCTCCGCGTGGCCGTCGTACAGGGGGGGCCATCGGCGGAGGCCGAGGTGAGCCGCGCTTCGGCCGCTGCGGTCGCCGGTGCCCTCGGCCGGGCCGGCCACGAGCCCGTGCGGGTCGAGCTCGATCGGGATCTCGCCGCGGTCCTCCGCGCGGGGTCGTTCGACGTGGCCTTCCCCGCCGTGCACGGCGACGTCGGCGAGGACGGATCGCTGCAGGGGCTCCTCGAGATCCTCGACCTGCCGTACGTCGGGTCCGGCGTCCTCGCGAGCGCCCTCGCGATGGACAAGCGCGCTGCCCGGCTCGTGTTCGCGAGCGAGGGGCTCCCGATCGCACCCGGCGTGGCCTTCACGCGGGCGCACGGCGCGACGGCGGAGCTTGCGCGTCGCGCGCGAGAGGCCGTGGGCCCGGCGCTCGTCGTGAAGCCTGCGGCGAGCGGCTCGGCGATCGGCGTGACGCGGATCGAGGCCCGCGACCCGCTCGAGGCCCTCGAGGCGGCGATCGAGGCCGCCTTCGGACTCTCGGGCACCGTCATCCTCGAGCGGTTCGCCCGCGGCGCCGAGGCCACCTGCGGTGTCCTCGACCTCGGTGAGCCGTTCGCCCTCCCGCCCACCGAGATCACCGCTCCGAATGATGCGTTCTACACGTACGAGGCTCGCTACGCTCCGGGGCGCAGCGTCCACGCGTGCCCGCCGCCGTGGCCCGAGGGCGTGATCCGCCGCGTCCAGGAGGCCGCGGTCGGGGCGTACCGCGCCCTCGGCTGCCGCGATCTGGCGCGGGCTGACTTCATCGTCGGCGACGCCGACGATCCCGCGAGGGTGACGCTCCTCGAGGTGAACACGCTCCCCGGTTTCACCGGCACGAGCCTGTACCCGGAGGCGGCCGCCGTCCACGGCCTCTCCTTCGAGGCGCTCACGAGCGCCCTCGTCCAGCGGGCCTTCGATCGCGGTCCGTCCCCGCGCAACGCCGCGGTGCCGCTGCCTGCCGACCCGCCCACCTGACGCGGGCGCAATGTGCGTTCGCGCGGCGCCCAGCTTTACTTCCGGGGAACGCGCATCATGATGAAGGAGGGGCATGACCCACGACCCCCTCACCGGCGAGACGATCCTCTGGTCTGGCTTCCCTCGGAACCCCAGGGCGCCGCGCGTCTACAAGCTCGTGGCCGGCGCCGCTCTCGTCTTCTCGGTCGCGACGCTCGCCCTCGCGATGGTCGCGGCGGTCGCGCTCCACCGGCCCGTCGGTCCCACGGTCGCGTTCTCGGCCTTGTGCGCGCTCGTGGCGGTCGCCACGTGGACGCTCCCGCTCGTCTGGCTCTCGCGCGTCGCGTACTTCGTCACCGACCGGCACGTCGTGTGGACGCGGGGGCGGCTCCGGCGCGCGATCCCGCGGGCCGAGATCAGCTACGCCGTCATCCGGTGGGTCGACGAGGCCGGCGGCGTGGGCGATCTGATCCTCGAGCGCGCGGTCCCCACCGGCGCGCTCCGGCGCACGCTCACCGTCGAGCTCGTCGGGGTCGAGCGCCCCGATCGCGTGCTCGGCTTCATCCGTGACGCGGGCCCTCTCGCGCCTCGGGCCGAGCACGAGGTCGGCCGCTCCTTGCCGCTGCCGCAGCGTCTGGAGCCCGGGGAGCGCGTGCTGTGGAGCGCGATCCCCGCGGCCTCGCCCGCTTCACGGCGTCGCGCGCTGTCCCTCCTCCTCGCCCTCTTCATCCTCGCCGCGGTGGCACGCATGCTCTCGGGTTTCGTGCCGGCGATGGCGAGGATCGCGCGCGCGCACGCGCTGTCCGGGATCCTGTCGGGCCTCCTGGTCGGGGCCGTCGCGCTGGTCGCGCTCCTCCTCGCCGCGCTGGCCGGGAGCGTCATCTACACGTCGTGGATCCGTCCACGGCTCCTCGCGCGCCGGACCCGCTACTTCGTCACCGATCGCCGCGTCCTCATCCGCCGGGGCGCCGAGGAGCTCCACCTCGATCGCGCCCGGATCGCGTACGTGATCCTCGCTCCCGTCGGGCCGCGCGCCTCCGTGGCGGACGTGTTCCTGGTCCTCGACGGGCCCCAGGCACGCGGGCTCTCGCTGAACGGCGCGTTCGGGGACGCCGGCGATCCGCGCGACTCGCTGACGAGGGACGACCGCCTCCGACCCGTCTTCGCGGCCACGGGGGACGCCGAGACCGCCACGGAGATCCTCGGCGAGCCCCTCCGGCACGCAGCGTGATTCGATCCAGGCTCGACGGCGCCGAGAGGGCCCTGCGAGCTCCCCGGTCGGGAACCGTGCTACTGTGCGAGCAGTCTCGTGGTGGAACCAGGTCAGGTCCTCGGCGGAAAGTACCGGCTCGTCCGGCTCGTGGGCGACGGGGGCATGGGGTCGGTCTACGAGGCCGAGCACGTCATGCTCGGTACGCACGTCGCGGTCAAGATCCTCCACGGTGAGCTCGCACGAAGGAGTGGGCTCATCGAGCGCTTCCTGCAGGAGGCGCGCGTGTCGGCGCAAATCAAGAGCCCGCACGTCGTGCAGGTCACCGACGTGGACCGGACGCCCGAGGGGGTGGCGTACCTCGTGATGGAGCTCCTGAAGGGGGAGCCGCTCTCGGCGGTGCTCGATCGCGAGCGCAAGGTCGAGCCCGAGCTCGCGTGTGAGTACACGTCGCAGATCCTCCACGCGCTGGAGGCTGCGCACGCGCTGGGGGTCATCCACCGCGATCTGAAGCCCGAGAATGTCTTCCTCACGTACGCCGCCGGCAAGCCCGTGCTCAAGCTCATCGACTTCGGCATCGCCAAGCTCAGGCGCACGGAGGTCGGGGCGAAGAACCTCACGGTGGCCGGAATGGTCATGGGCACCGCCGAGTACATGGCGCCGGAGCAGGCGCACTCGGCCGATCAGGTCGACGCCCGCTCGGACGTCTACTCCGTCGGCGTGATGCTCTACGAGATGCTGGCGGGCACGCGGCCCGTGATGGGCGAGGACGCGCGGGTCATCGCGCTGAAGGTGGAGCGCGGCGAGGTGACCCCCCTCGTTCACGCTGCACCGGGCGTCCAGCCCGAGCTCGCCGGTCTCGTGCACCGGGCCATGGCCGCACGCCCCGAGGTGCGTTTCGGGAGCGCCGCCGAGATGCGGCTCGCGCTCGAGGGCGCCGTGCAGCGGAAGCGCGGCGGTACCGCGCAGATTCCACAGGTCGCGTCGCCCGGTGCCATGCTGGAGGCCGTGCCCACGAAAGCGTCGGCCGCCGCGAACGATCCGAAGACGGGCACGCTCATGGAGGCGCCGATCCCGACGGCGGCCGTTCCGCACGTCCCGCAGGCCCCGTCCGGCGGCAACACCGTCCGCACGGGGCAGATGGCCGCCGCGCCCATGATGCACGAGCCAGCGATGGCCGCCGCGCCGTACCTCCCCGAGCCCGTCGCGCCTCCGCGGCGGCAGAAGCCGTTCCCGGTCTGGGCCATCGTGGTGCCGGCGCTCCTCGGCGTCGGGGTCGGCGTGGCGCTCGTGATCTCCTACTACAACGACGGCCCGGCGCCCGTCACATCGGCCGCCGTGACCGCGCCGACGCCGACGACCCCGCAGGTGGCGACCGCGACGACCGCGCAGCTCCCCACCGTGGCTCCGACCACTCCGCCGTTGACCACCCCGCTCCCTCCGTCCACGCCGACGGCCGTGGCGACCGGCACGGCGACCAACCCGCGCCCGAGCGTGCCGACCGCGAGCGCGCCGTCGCAACCGACGGACATCCCCCCGTTCACGATCCCGACCAACCTCATCCCCTCCGCGATGCCCTCCACGCTACAGATCCCCAGCGCCTTTCCGTTCCCGATCGTCCCTCCGCCCGCACCTTCGAACTGAGGGAAGCGTGCAGGTCGCGCTGAAGGAGACGATCGACCGGCTGTCGGCGCCGTACCGGGCGAGGGTCGAGGGGCCCCGGACGCGCGCGTTGGCCTTCCTCGTCGCCGCCTTCGGCGTCGCGGGCCTGCTCGTGGCGCGGTCCGGTACCGGTCGGACCCGGATCGCCGCCGTGGCCCTCCTCGCGGCGGGGATGGCGATCGCCGGCGTCGTCCGCTGGTACGACCGGCGCGTCGAACGCAGCCCCGCGCGCGTGCTCCGCCGGCTTGCGGCGCGCGCCGAGCCCCTCCTCGTGAGCCGCGCGGTCCGGGCGCTCCGCCTCGTCGACGCGCGCACGGACGGGACCTCGCCGGATCTCGCGAGCCACTTCCTCGCCCGGCGTCTCGGCGAGATCCCCGTCGAGGCCGCGGTCGCCTCCGCGACGCGCGCACGCCGGATCCTCGTCGGAGCGTCGGTGATCCTGCTCGCAGGGATCGCCTCCGCTTGCGTGTCCGGCCCGTGGCGTGTCGTCGAGGGTGCCGATGTGCTCCTGGCCCGGCGCGGGAAGGCGCCCGTGCCGCTCGCCTACCTCGCCGATCTCCAGATGTCCGCGCGGCCGCCCGACTACCTCCACCAGGAGGCGCGAGCCCACCCCGTTCACGCCGAGGTCGAGCTGCCGGTGGGCACGTTGCTGTCGGTCCGAGGCCGGCCCATCCACGAGGGACGGCGGCTCGCGCTCTCGGATGGCGTGCGGGAGATCCCCTTCGTCGACGACGGCTCCGGGGGTGTCGTCGCGCGCTGGCCTATCCTCGCGACCGCGGAGCTCCGCGTCGTGGCTCGCTTCGGCGACGTCGTCATCGAGGAGGCCGACCCGTCGAGCGTGACGGCGATCCCGGACCGTGAGCCCGAGGTCACCCTCGAGGACGCGCCTCGAACGGTCGCGCTCGTCGCGGACGCGACCGTCGCCGAGATCCCCATCCGCTACGAGGCGGTGGACGATCACGGGCTGCGGGAGATCCACCTGGTCCTGCGCTCGGGCGCGCGAGAGGAGCGGCGGGTGCTGTCGAAGCTCAACGGCGAGACCCAGCGTGAGCGCGGCGGCTACTCGCTGCGCGTCTCCGATCCGTTCATCCAGAAGAGCCACGCGCCCGTCGAGATCCGCGTCGAGGCGCGTGACAACGACGCCGTGAGCGGTCCGAAATGGGGGAAGAGCGTCGCCATCACGGTGATCCCGCCCCGCGTGGGCGAGCCGGAGGCCCTGCGCATGGCGGCCCTGCGCAAGCTTCGCGACAGGCTCACCGACAGCCTCGCGGCGCGCATGTCGAAGGAGGTGCCTCCGCGCGATCCGGAGCGGCGCACGTTCACGACCGAGACGTGGAGGGGCATCGAGGAGGACCGCGAGCACCTGCGCGCGGTGACGGCGACGTCGTACGCGGGCGCGCGCGTGCCGCCGCGGCTCGCGGCCCTCCTGGATGGGCAGATGCGGAAGATCGAGGCGGCCGGCCTCGCCGTGGTGCGTGCGCCCTCGCCCGCGACGCACGAAGGCGTGGTGAAGGCGTCCGAGCAGATGCTCCTGGTCACGGACGCCGCCCTCGCGGGCCTCGGCTCGAAGGACACGCGGACAGCGGCCCTCGCGCTCAGCGAGGTCGCCGACGATCTCGCCGCCGGCGCGCTCGAGGCGGAGAAGGCCGCGGCGACGGCGGCCGCGGACACCCGCATGGACGCCGCGAAGGTCGTCCTGGAGGGAGGCGCCGCGTCGATGCGACAGCTCGGGTGGCTCGGCCACGATCTCGGCGAGATCGTGACGGTGTACCTCGCCCGTGTGGGCCGGGGCCGTGCGGCACGCGACTTCTTCCACGCCGAGCTCGCCGCGCGCGATCTCGCGGCGAGGCTCCGCCAGCCCGACCCTTCCTTCGGAGCGAAGGGCTCGTCGGGCACCGGTCGAGGTACCGAGTCGGGGGGCGGATCCGACGCCGGGAACGAGGAGCCGTCCCCCGCGGAGCAGGCGTTCGACGAGGCGGCCCGGGATCTCGAGCGCCTCGCCGCCGATCATGCGGGTCAGATGGGCAAGCTCGATCAGGCCCTGTCGGTGCCGCCCACGGCGGAGGAGACGAGGCGCTTCTCCGACGAGGCGCGGCGGCACGCGGCCCTGGTTCGCGAGGCGACGGCGCCGATGCCCTCGGTCGGCGCGGGGAGCGACTCGTGGACGAGCAAGGGCGCGGCGGCGAAGGAGCACGCGGAGCAGATGGCGCGATCTCTCGAGCAGGGCAGCCCGGCGGACGCCGTGACGAACGGAAAGAGCGCCCTCGGTTCGCTCGACGAGGCGCGGCGGCAGGCGGCCCGCGACAGGTGGACCAGCGGCGACGCCGAGCGGCGGATCGAGGACACGCGCCGAAAGCTCGAGGGTGAGGTCGCGTGGGCCGAGCGCCAGCTGGCCGACATGAAGAAGCGCGCGGAGGAGCGAGCTCACCCCGAGCTCGCACGCCAGGCAGCGGGCGAGAAGAAGCTCGCCGATCGCGCGAAGGCGCTCGCCGAGCGCAAGGACAAGGATGCCCTCCCGGACCGCGCCGCCGCCGCGCTCGACGCCGCGGAGAAGGCCGCGCGAGAGGCCGCGCGCGCCATGCAGCGCGGGGACGGCGAGCGTGCGCGCGTCGAGCAGCGCGAGGCCCAGCAGAGGCTCGAGTCGGCGCGGGAGGCGCTCGGCAAGGAGGCCGCGGAGGAGGGGCCGCGCGACGGGGACCACGGCGTTCCCTCCGGGCACACCGACATCCCGAAGGCCGACGCGCACAAGGGGCCGGAGGAGTTCCGGCAGCGCGTGATGAAGGGGCTCGGCTCGGGCGATGCAGGACGCTACAGGGACGCCGTGCGCCGTTACGCGGAGGGCCTCCTGCGATGATGTCGCCCGGTCACCGGTTCCTGCGGGTCATGCGCCGCGCCGCGCTCGCTCCGGTGCTCACGATCGCGGTGGCGATCAGCCTCGCCCCGCCCCGCGAGGCGCGCGCACGCGCACCCGGCGACGGCGTCACGCGCGCCGCGATCGCGATCACCGAGCACGACTACGATCGCGCTCGCGCCGAGCTCGCCGGGCTCGAGGCGGTGGACGACGAGGCCGTGAGGGTCGAGCTCGCCCGGCTCTCCCTCTACGAGGGGGACTGCGACCGCGCCGTGCGGTTGCTCGCGCGGTCGGACCCGTCCGGCCTCCACGTTGCCTACGAGGGGTCCGACGTGCACGGCCGGGAGCTGCTCGACATCTCCCGGGGCTGCGCGCGTGTGACCGCCGCGACGGTGGTGGAGAAGGACGCCGCCGCCGGGGTCGAGGTCCGCTTCCAGGACGAGGACGATCGCGCGATCTTCCCGCTCGTCGTCGAGACGACCGTGAAGGCCCGGGCGGCGCTCACGCGCGATCTCGGCGCGACCTGGCCGCTCCCCACCCGCATCACCTTCGTGCGCGATCTGCTGTCGCTGTCCGCGATGACGGGCCTCCCGTACGAGGCCGCGCGCACGACGGGGACGGTGGGGATCGCCAAGTGGGGCACGGTGACCATCCTCTCGCCGCGCGCCAGCCACCGCGGGTATCCATGGCGGGACACGCTCGCGCACGAGCTCACGCACCTCGCCGTGACCCGCGCCAGCCTCGATCGCGCGCCGCTCTGGTTGCAGGAGGGTGTCGCCAAGCTGGAGGAGACACGCTGGCGCGAGCCCTCTCCGTTCGATGGGCGCCCGCCGCCCGACGCGATCGTGCAGCGCGGCGTGGACCTGAAGCTCGATGTACCGCTCGACCGCCTCGGTCCGTCGATCGCCATGCTCCCGAGCGCCGACGCGGCCATGGTGGCCTTCGCCGAGGTGACGAGCTTCGTTCGCTTCCTCGAGGCTCGTTCGCCCGAGGGCACGCTGCAGCGCCTGCTCGGGGCGCTCCGGACGATGCCGGTCGAGGGGGCGCTGAGGGAGGTGACCAAGCTCGACCTCGGGCAGTGGGACGCGGAGTGGCGCGGCGATCTCTCTCGGAAGCCGCGCGCCGTGCTGTCCCCGTTGTTCGGATTGGGCTCTCGGCCGCCCGACGCGCGGAGCGCACGCGACCGAGCTCGGCTCGCGGAGCTCCTGCTCGGGCGCGGTCACGCCTCCCTCGCGCGGCGTCAGATCGATCGGATCACGGGGGACGTGACGCAGGATCCGAGCCTCCGTCACCTGCGCGCCCGGATCCTGGAGTCGGCCTCGGAGGAGGTCGCCGCCCGCGCCGTCGTGCGCGACCCCGCGTCCGTCGTGGCGAGCTCTGGACCCTGGTGGGCCATCCGCGGCCGGCTCGCGCGCTCCGCCGGCGACGGCGCCGAGGCAGACCCCTCGTTCACGGAGGCCGCCGCGCACGATCCCTTCTCGATCGAGACGAGCTGCGAGACGATCGCTCCCACAGGTGGGAGATCAAGCGCCATGTGCGCAGCCGCCCGCAGGTGGAATCTCGCGGATATTGGGCGGGACTGACGCAACACACAGAAAGTTGCAGGTCAGCTGTACCAACGGCGGTCTACAAGCGACCGCGATTGACCCGTCGTGGATGGGAAAGATAGGATCTGGAACGGTTTCTTCTCGTGTGAGTGTCGTGAGATCCACACTGAACTTCGCCACAGCCCAGCTCATCCGAGCCCTCCCCCGGGAGCGGATCTCGCACCTCATGGGGCGTCTCGCGGACGTCGCGTGGTCCCCTTCGGTCGGCGAGCGCGTGGTCGATCTCTACTGCAAGGCCTACGACGTCGAGCTCGCCGACTGCGCCCAGACGTCGGGCTTCGGGAGCTTCGACGCGTTCTTCACGCGGCCCCTGCGGGAGGGGGCGCGGCCCATCCAGAAGGGGAGCTCCACCGTCGCGTGTCCGTCGGACGGGCGCCTCGAGTCCGCGGGGAAAATCGACGAGTCGAGCACCTTCGTGGTCAAAGGCCGCGCGTACCGAGTCGAGGAGCTGGTCGGCGATGCCGGCGACGCGCGTCGCTACGTGGGCGGGGCTGGGTGCGTGGTGTACCTCTCCCCGCGCGACTACCACCGCGTGCACTCGCCGGTCGACGGAGTCGTACGCGTCGTGCGCTCGCTTCCCGGCGACTACTTCCCGGTGAACGATCTGGGCGTCCGCCACGTCAAGAACCTCCTCGCGCGCAACCGGCGGGTGGCGATCGCGATCGACACCCCCGGGCTCGGGCGCGTCACCGTGGTGATGGTCGCGGCCATGGTCGTCGGTCGCATCACGGTGTCGGGGATCGAGGCGCGCGACGTGCCCTTCGGCGAGCACCTACCGGACCTGGCCGTGGAGAAGGGCACTGAGATCGGCGTGTTCCACCTCGGCTCGACGGTGGTGCTCCTCCTGGAGGGGCGCGCCTTCGACACCTTCGTGATGAAGGAAGGACCGGCGCGGATGGGTGACCTACTCGCGCGTGTGCGAGGCCTCGGATGAGCGACGAGCGTCCGTCGTCCCCCGGCGATCCGGCGCGGCCCGCGACCGCGGCGCCCTCGCCCGAGAGCAGCCGGCAAGCCCTCGAGATCGACGACATCGTGGCGGAGTCGCAGCCTACGCTGCTCGATTCCCCGCCTCCGGTGGCCCCGAACGCGAAGGGGGGCCGGGCCTCGGAGAGATCGAGGAAGGAGCGCAAGAGCCGCTCCAAGTTGACGATGCGGATCCCCGACGACGAGATCTCGCGGCCGCGGCCTCCCGCGCCGTCCGCGCCGGACTCCGTCACGGAGCTCAACATCGACGTGGTCGCGATGACCTCGAGCGCGCCCGCGGGACCCTCGCCCGCCGCTTCGGCGGACTCCACCATGCCCATGCCCATGCCCGCGCTCGGGTCGAACGTGGCGCTTCCCGACGAGGACAGCTGGACGCCGTTCCAGCCCACCGCCGTCGACAAGGCGGAGCGGGAGGGCCAGGACGCGCGTGATCTCGAGCGGGTTCGCACGACCATGATCTCGAGCCCCGCGGTGGACATCTTCGTCGACGAGGACGACCCGCCGCCGGCGCCCGAGCCAGAGGGCGGGCCGGACCTCCGGAAGACGCTGCTCATGGACGGCGCGTTCGACCTCCCCGACGCATCCTCCTCCGATCCCGACGCCGCCACTTTCGTGGAGACCAGCACCTCCGAGAAGGCCATCCTCGGCACGGGCCCCGTGTCCTCGAGGGGCTCCGTGCCCGACGCGGAGGAGATCGCCCCCGAGGATCTCCTGGCGATCGAATCCAAGCCGGGCATCCGGCTGGCGTCGAGCCCGCCTCCCCCGCCCGTGCCGCGGACGAACCGTCCGGCCGCCGTGACCCCCGCGCCTCCGGCGCCTGTGCCCCCTCCGATCGTCCTCCCCCCGGCGCCGCCGTCGGCGCCCGCGCGCGCCGAGGCACCGACCGTCTCGCCCACGCGGGAGGCGACCTCGACGGGGCCGGTGGCCGTCACCGCATCGCCCCCGCGCCCGGCGGTCGTTCAGAACGCCCCCGCGCCCGCCGCCGCCCCCGCACCCGAGGCGTCGGCGATCCGCAACGCGCCGCGCCCGCAGGACAGCCCGGTGACGGCTGCACGCGCCGTCCCCACCCCGTCGGTCCTCGCACCGCCGCCGATGAGCGACGCCGTCGTCAACCGGAAGCGCGCGCGCCCGTGGTGGGAGGAGCTCTTCAACGACGACTTCATCCGCGCGAGCGAGCGGGTCACCGACGGCCAGATCGCGCGCGAGGTCGACTTCATCGAGGACAGCCTCGCCGTCGTGGCGGGCGCGACGGTGCTCGACATGGCGTGCGGAACGGGTCGCCACGCGATCGACTTCGTGCGGCGGGGCTACCAGGTCGTCGGCTTCGATCTCTCGCTCGCCATGCTCGCGCGTGCCGCAGACGAGGCCGAGGAGCGCGGGCTCACGCTGAACTTCGTGCAGGGCGACATGCGCGAGATGACCTTCGAGGAGACGTTCGACGGCATCTACTGCTGGAACACGAGCTTTGGCTACTTCGAGGAGGAGAAGAACGCGCAGGTCATCGCGAAGGTGCACCGCGCCCTCAAGAAGGGCGGTCAGTTCCTCCTCGACGTGGTGAACCGGGACTGGGTCATGCGTCAGTCCCCGTCGCTCGTGTGGTTCGAGGGTGACGGGTGCATCTGCATGGACGAGATGCAGGTCGACGCCATCACGAGCCGCATGCGCGTCAAGCGCACCATGATGATGGACGACGGGAGAACGAAGGAGATCGACTACTCCATCCGCCTCTACGCCCTGCACGAGCTCGGGCGGCTGCTCCACGAGCATGGCTTCCGCGTGGCCGAGGTGAGCGGTCGCATCGCGACGCCCGGCGTGTTCTTCGGCGCCGACTCGCCGCGGACGTTGATCCTCGCCGAAAAGCGCTGAGCGTGCGCGCGTTCGCGATCGATGCGGAGGCCGCCGAGCCGGCGCACCGGCCGCTCGCGACCCTGCGCGAGATCACCGAGGCGTACGCCGCCGGTCGCGTGCTGTGGATCCTGCTGCGGGAGCAGACGGACGAGGCCTCGGCGTTCCTCGAGAAGACGCTCGGCGTACACCCCCTGACCATCGAGGACGTGTGGGGCGATCGCGAGCTCCCGAAGGTGGAGGAGTACCCCGGGTACCTGCAGATCCTGGTTCACACCGTCAAGGTGCCAGCTGGCAAGCACCCCGCGCACGCCGAGCTCCTCGAGCTCGACATCCTCGTCGGAGAAAGGTTCGTCGTCACCCACGCGACCGACGAGGCGCTCACGGCGCCCGTGGAGGCGCTCCTCGCTCGCAACCCGCGCTCCCTGAGTCGTGGCCCCGCGTTCGTCGCGCACGCCCTCCTCGACCACCTCGTCGACGAGTTCGTCCCGCTGCTCGACGCCCACGACGAGGTCATCAACTCGCTCGAGTCACGCATCATGGCGCACGCCGGTACGCCCGAGGGCCGGGGGCTCCTCTCGCAGATCCTCCAGCTGAAGCGCGCCCTTCAGCGCCTGCGGCGCACCACGATCTACCAGCGGGAGACGCTGCTCCGGCTCTCGCGCGCGGAGTTCAGGAAGCTACCCCCCGAGTCGCAGCCGTTCTTCCGCGACGTGTACGATCACTTCGCGCGGGTCACCGACCTGGTGGACAGCTACCGCGAGCTCCTCACCTCGCTCCTGGAGGCCTACCTCTCGGTCCAGTCGAACCGCATGAACGAGGTGATGAAGGCCCTCACGCTCATCTCCACGATCATGCTCCCCCTCACGTTCATCGCGGGAGTCTACGGCATGAACTTCCAGGTCATGCCCGAGCTGAGCTGGCGGTACGGGTACCCGTGGGCGCTGGGCATCATGGCCCTGGTGACCGCGCTCATCGTGACGGTCTTCCGCAGGAAGAAGTGGGTGTAGCCTGGAGGCGCGGACATGAGCATCCTGAAGATCGCCACCATCGGCAACCCCGTGCTTCGCGAGGTCGCCCGCCCCCTGTCGCGCGAGGAGCTCGCCAGCCCACGCTGGCAGCGGTTCATCGACGACCTTATCGAGACGATGATGGACGCGAACGGCGCCGGCCTCGCGGCCAACCAGGTGTACCAGCCGGTGCGCGTCTGCGCGCTCCACGTGAAGGACAACCCGCGGTACCCGTACAAGCCCAACATCCCGCTGACGATCCTGGTGAACCCGGAGATCGAGCCCGTCGGCGACGAGACCTTCATGAACTACGAGGGGTGCCTGAGCGTCCCCAACCTCCGCGCCCAGGTCCCGCGCGCGGTCCACGTTCGCGTCCGCGCGTGGGACCGGCAGGGCGAGGACCTCGCCTTCGATGTGAAGGGGCTCACCGCCGGCACGTACCAGCACGAGGTCGACCACCTCCTCGGCAAGGTCTTCCTCGACCGCGTGGTGGACACGACCACGATCGCCACGTGGGCCGACTTCGAGCGCCACCACCAGGCGGCCTTCGTCGAGCGCGCCCGAGCCCTCGTCGCCCGCTTCGGGGGCTAGGTCCAATGCCGATCGGTTGCGAGAGGCGATTCTCCCGTTCACTGCCCCCTCTCCCTTCAGGGAGAGGGGGACGGGGGGTGAGGTCTGCGCGGGCGCCCCACCGCCTCCACGGAACCTCTTCGCGCGCGAAGCACGACGGGTGGGGGCACCCTCGCTCGAACGAATGCCTTATCCGATCGGCATTGGTTCTAGGCGGGCCAGGCTCCCTAGGACAGGCCCGGCAGCGGGACGGGGATGCGCCGGGCGTCCATCCAGAGACCTTCGATGTCGTAGAGGCTCCGCGCCTCCTCCTGGAAGACGTGGACGACCACGTCGCCGAAGTCCATCAGGACCCACGTGGCGTGGGGAAGGCCCTCGACCGACAGGGGGCGCTTGCCCTTCTTCGAGAGGGCCTCCTCGATCGCCTGCGAGAGGGAAGCGACCTGGCGGTCGCTCCGGCCGGTCATGAGGACGAGGAAGTCCGCGTAGTCGACCTTCCCGGCGACGTCGAGGATCTCGAGACCTGCGGCCTTCTTCTCGATCGCGGCGATGGCGATGGCGATCGCGAGATCACGGGAGGCGTCGCTCGCGAGCGAGCCGGTCGGCTGGGCCGCGGCCTCCTTCTTCGGGCGCTTCGATCGCGGCGCGCGATCGCCCGTACGCGAGGAGGGCGGTCCGCCGGTCGGGAGCCCCGGCGTGCGCGCGGCGGGCAGGCTCCCGCGCGGCGCGGGAGGTCGCGGAGCCGCGGAAGGACGG
>SXNL01000121.1 GCA_005777185.1 Myxococcales bacterium | reverse complement strand
TCGTCGCGTCTTCGCCCCAGGACATCTGGCGTCGCTGGCACATCTCGCTGTCGGAGTGGCTGCGGGACTACCTCTACATTTCGCTCGGCGGAAACCGTCGCGGCCCCACGCGCACGCAGGTCAACCTCATGCTGACCATGCTGCTCGGCGGCCTCTGGCACGGCGCCTCGTGGAACTTCGTGATCTGGGGCGCCCTCCACGGCGGCGGCCTCGCCGTGAACCGCGCGTGGAGCCGGCGCGTGATGCCGCCGCGCGAGGGGGTGGCGCCCCTCCGCGTGCGGGCTATGTATGTATTGTGCACGTTCCACTTCGTCTGCTTCGCGTGGATCTTCTTCCGCGCGCCGACTTTCGCGCACGCCACCCTGATGCTGCGACGCCTCGGCAAGCTCACGTGGGATACGCCGAACCTGGCCCCCAAGGTCCTCGTCGTCCTCGCGATCGGACTCTGCGCGCACTTCGTCCCCCGGCGGATCGACGTGCGGCTCCGCGACTGGTTCGCGACGCAGGTGCCCGCGCCGTTGCAGGGCGTGCTGCTCGCCGCGTGCGGGTACGTGCTCCGCTTCGCCAGCGAGGCGAAGGCGGAGCCGTTCGTGTACGGCCAGTTCTGAGTGTGTGGTAGACGCGAGGGCCATGGATCGTGGGCGCATCGGCCTCGGCGTGACGAACGTCCTCGTCGCGGGCCTCGTCCTCCTTGGCGTGTTTCGCGGCCTCCCCGCGCGGTATGCGCCGGTCGACGCGGGGGCGCTCGTGCTCGCGGGGGCGCTCCTGGCGGCCGGCGCGACGATGATCGCGAACCACCGGAGCTACCCGTGGATCGCGCGCGTCGCCTCCGGGATCGTCCTCGCGCTCGGTCTCGCCCTCGTGGCGGCGCTCGCCCTCACCGCCAGCTGGCTCGCCGGTGTGTATGGCCCCGTCGGCAAGGGCGGCGCGCTGCTGTACGTCTTCGTCCTCGCGCTCGTCCTCCCCTACGTGGTCGTCTTCCCCGTGGCGCAGCTCCTGTGGCTGGGGACGAAGAAGCCCGGGGCGGAGGCGTGAGCGCGCGCGCGCTGGGGCGGCTCTTCCTCGCGTACGCGACGGTCCTCGCGCTCCTCTGCGTCGCGGTGAGGTGGACCGTGGCGCTCCACCCGCTCGAGGACGGCTCGGTCGTCGTGGTGGAGACCACGTGGAAGGGCGGGGAGATCCTGCGACGCACCGTCCGTCCCCTCGGACCGCGCGACGCGGCGCCGACCTCGGAGGACACCGTGCTCGAGGTCGCGCTCGCGGAGGCGCCCCTGCCCGCGGCGCCCCACCTGTTCGAGATGTCCATCGTCCCCGGCAAGGACGGCGTGAAGGCCATACTCGAGGGCAAGACCGCGTACGTCACGACCGACGACCTCCTCCGCGCGCAGGCGTACGATCGCGCCGCGAACTTTGCGTCCGTGTCCCTCGGCCTCGGGACGGATCGCGCCACGGTGCTCGGGCTGCTCGCGCCCCAGCTCGGTGTGCGCGCGGCCGACGTCGAAGGTCGCGCGGTCCTCCGCCGGGTCCGCTTCGAGCGCCGGACGTTCGCGCCGCCGCCCCCCCGGGTCACCGAGGCCTCGCTCTCGAGGGATCTCGTGCGCGGAGCGATCCGTGACGCGGCGCTGTACCTCGCGCGCGGCGTCGACGCGCGAGGCCGCTTCCGTTACATGGTCGCGGCGGCGACGGACCAGACGCTCGTCGGGTACAACATCCCGCGTCACGCCGGCGCGACATTCTTCCTCGCGCAGGCCGCGCGCGTCGCCGCCGATCCGGAGATCGCCTACGCGGCCCTCCGCGCGGCGTCTTACCTCCGAGACGAGGCGACGTTCACGTGCGGCCGAGCGAAGTGCCTCGGGACGAACGACGAGATCAACGTCGGCTCGACCGCGCTCGCCGGGATCGCCTTCGCCGAGATCGACGCCTCGGGCCTCGATCGGAGCTACCGCCCCCTCCTGGCGGAGATCGGCGCCTTCCTCCGTGGACAGATGCGCGCCGACGGCGAGCTCATGCACGAGTACGACCGCAAGGGCGCGCGGCCCGTCGACGTGCAGTACCTCTACTTCACCGGAGAGGCCGCGCTCGCGCTCTCGCGGATCCACGCGGTGCTGCACGATCCGGCGGATCTCGACGCCGCGAAGCGCGCGCTCGCCCACCTCGTGGGACCGGGATGGAGCTTCTTCGGCAGCCGCTACTACTGGAGCGAGGAGCACTGGACGTGTCAGGCGCTCGCCGACCTCTGGGACCGCGCGCCGAGCGAGGAGGCGCTCGCGTTCTGCCTCCGGTGGCACGCGTACCAGCGGCGCATCCAGTTCGCTCCGGGCGAGAGCGCCTTCGACGCCGAGGGGGCGTTCGGCTTCGGCAACTTCATCAACCCGCGCGTCACGCCCGCGTCGAGCCGCGGAGAGGCGGCGGGCGCGACGCTCGCGGCGCTCCGCCGGGCCCATCCCCAGGATCCCGAAGTGGGGCGCCTCGAGACGGAGCTCCGGCGCGCGATGGCGTTCGTGCTCCGGCAGCAGCTCCGACCCGGCCCCCGCCACCTCTTCCGCGATCCGGACGCCGTGTACGGCGCGCTCCCCGGGAGCCTCGTCGACTGGTCGCTGCGGATCGACTACGCGCAGCACGCGGGGAGCATGCTCGTGCGCTGGCTCGAGCTCGAGGAAACGAAGGCCGCCGAGCGATCGTCACCCCGATGACGCCACGGGCCAAGGCGTCGTCAGCGGGCCGTCGGTGCATGTAGGATACAAATGCACCGCAAAGTTGGGCCCCTCGTCTCGCGTGGATAGGTTCAAGGAGGCCCGCCTCTCCCTCGCGGCGACCGGGCGCCCGGCTCGAAACTTGTATCCACCGATTTGAGAGGTGTCTGCATGAAGCCTGTCATCGCGTCCCTGGAGACGGTGTCGTTCGACGAAGCCACGGCGTTCCTTTCCCACGCCGCCGGCGACGAGCTCCTCGCCGCGTGCGAGATCGCGAGGGCGCGCGCGTTCCTCGACGGCTCGCGCGACGAGCCGGACGAGGCCGAGATCCACCACGCGCTCTTCCTCATGTGCCGCGCTCGCGGCGAGCTGCCCCCGAGCTTCGACTCGATGCGGGTCGAGCTCCGGCAGCGCATGGCGGCCTGAACGGGCGGCCAGGCGACGGCGGGTTCAGCGACGCGGGGCTCGGGCGTCCGCGGGGCTCGCGGCCGGTGCCACCCTCGTCGCCTCGTCGGCGACCTTCGAACGGTACGCGAGCGCGCCCACGATGCCGACCACGGCGGTGACGCCGATCACGAGGCCCGCGAGCAGGGCCGTGCGCGCCGACATCCCCGAGCTCACCTGTAGCCCCTCGAGCTCCGCGAGGGCCTCCGGCCGCGCGATGAGCTTGTACTGTACACGCTCCGCGACGGCCGGCGGGCTCGCCGCCGGACGAACCCCGCACACCTCGTCGAGGGCGAGGGCGAGCGCCTCGGCTGTCTGGAAGCGCTGGGCCGGATCGCGGTTGCACGCGCGCGCGAACCACGCGTCGAGCCCTCTCGGCACGCGCGGGTTGATCCGCGAGGGTACCGGGAGCGGCGCCGAGCACACCTTGAGCACGATGTCGCCGAGCACCTCGCCCTCGACCGCGAGCCGCGCGGTGAACGCCGAGAACGCGCACATGGCGAGCGCCCAGATGTCCGTCGCGGGCGTCGGCGCGCCGCCCACGGTGAGCTGCTCGGGGGTCATGAAGTTGGGCGTGCCCACCACCGCGCCGTCCAAGGTCGGCCCGCCCATGCGCCCTTCCTCCACGTCCACGTCGAGGATCTTCGCGATGCCGAAGTCGACGAGCTTGACCACGTAGGTCTCGCCGGTCTCGCGCTCGGCGTTCGTGGCGAGGAAGATGTTGTCCGGCTTGAGGTCGCGGTGCACGATGCCGGCCTCGTGCGCACGCGCGAGGGCGCGGGCCGCCTCCCGCACGATCTTGGCGACCTCGTGCGCTTCCATCGGCCCCCGGCGCTCGAGCGTCTCCGAGAGCGCCTCCCCCTCGAGGTACTCCATCACGATGTACGGCAGCCCGACGTCGGCGATACCGCAGTCGTACACCTTGACCGCGTGCCGCGACGAGACCGTGGCGGCCGCGCGCGCCTCGATCTCGAAGCGTCGTCGCGCGTCGCCGCGCTCGGCGAACTGCGGCCGGATGAACTTGATCGCAACGGAGGTGCCGAGCGCCGTGTGCGTCCCCCGCCACACGGTCCCCATGCCCCCGTTGCCGACGAGCCGCTCGACCCTGTACTTCCCCGCGACGAGGAGCCCCTCGAAGGACTCCGCGTCCAGCGCGTCTCTCGGCGGCGGCTTCATCGACGACCCCCCCACTGTAACCGGGTTGGGTTGCCGGCGTCAGCCCGGCGGGAGGGACTGTGGTACGACGGACGTCATGAGAACGGTGGCGTGGGTGCTCGCCGTCGCGGCGGGCGCGATCGCGTGTGACAAGGAACCGCCCAGGCCCGCGGCGAAGGACAGCGGCGCCGCGCCCGTCGTCTCGGCCGACCCGCCCCGGCCGAAGCCGCCGGAGAAGCCGATGATCGTGCTCGACGACGTCGCGGTCTCGATCAACGGTGTACGCTTCGAGCTCGCACAGCCGGACATCGAGGGTCGCGTCACCGCCGCGCTCGCCGGAAAGCCGATGGTGGAGAACGAGGTCGTCGAGGCCAGCGTCATCCGCGCGGTCAAGACACCGCGCGTCGTCAGCCTTGCGTCGGCCATCAAGGCCGCCAAGGCGAAGGGGATGGTGATCAAGACGGCCGGTCGCGACAACCAGGTGGGCGACCTCCCCCTCGCGTGGCCCGCCGCGGCGCCCGACTGCAGCGCCGTCGGCTTCATCGGCAAGGACCGGGCGATCAGCGCGTGGCCCGCCGGCGGCGGCGCGGGCGCCGGCCGCTTCGCGAAAGGTATGGCCGGGCCCGACATGACCCTCGGGACGCAGGGCGTGAGGAAACTCTCGCTCGCGTGTGAGTCATCCACGTGGTTCTTCTCCGCCGAGGACTCCGTCGAGTGGGGGCTCGCGTTCGATCTCGCGATGCTCGTTCGCAAGGGCGATTCCTCGATCAAGGGCCCCGAGGGCAATCCGGGTCGCGCCAGCACGACCGTGCTCCTCTTCGACCGCCCGGTGCCGGGGCGCAAGGTGGAGCTGGGCGCCAGGCCCTAGCGAGTCGAAATTCGTGACGCGGGTGGCCTCATGTGTTGTCATTGGCGGCAAAGAGGAGTCTCGACATGAAGCGATGGCTGTTCGCGTCCCTCGTACCCCTCGCCGTCTCCCTGCCCAGCGTCGCCCAGGCACAGACGGCTGAAGGCTTTTCGGTCAACAAGTTCGAGCCGGCGGAGCGCGGGAGCGAGTGGTTCACGGCCGACTCCCTCGACCTTCGCGGAAAGG
This sequence comes from Myxococcales bacterium, assembly GCA_005777185.1. Taxonomy (GTDB): domain Bacteria; phylum Myxococcota_A; class Polyangia; order Polyangiales; family Polyangiaceae; genus SXNL01. The sequence goes on along the minus strand of SXNL01000121.1, from coordinate 1,934 downwards.
TGAGGCCAGCCTTCGGAATCACGCCTCATTACCAGTACCGGCCACTCGCCACGTACGACAACGGCGTGCTGTTCCGATCCGTCGTTCGAAACGTGCTCACGTTTCACACGGGCGGCTCGGTCAACCTCTTCGACCGCGTCCGCGTCGGCGTGAGCATCCCCCTCATCGCCTACGTCGACGGCAACCCGGACTCGCTCGGGCTCTTTCTCGCGCCTCCCCCGAAGGAGCAGGCGATCGGGGATCTGCGCGCCGCGGCGGACGTCCGGCTCGCCGGCACCCACGGGGACGCGTTCACGCTCGCGACCGGCGTCCGCTTCTGGGCGCCGACGGGCAACAAGGAGGCGTACGCGGGGGACGGCAAGGTCCGCGTCCAGGGACGGCTGCAGGCGGCGGGAGAGGTGGGGGCCGTCGTCTACGCGGCGCACGCGGGCTTCACCTTTCGCGACCGTCGAGGCACCTTCGCCGACGTGCCAATCGGGAGCGAAATCGTCTTCGGCGCGTCGGGCGGACTCCGAGCGCTCGACAAGAAACTCGTGGTGGGGCCGGAGGTGTACGCGTCCACAGTCGTCGACTCGGCCTTCACGACGCGAGGCACGCCCCTCGACGCCGTCCTCGGCCTCCACTACTCGATCACGGACTCGTTCCGCGTCGGCGCCGGTATCGGGACGGGCTTCACGCGAGGCGCCGGCGCGCCTCAGTTCCACGGGATGATCGGGCTCGACTACTATCCCAAGGTCGTGTTCGACGCCGACGGCGACGGCATCGAGGACGAGAAGGACGCGTGTCCGAACGTCGCCGGCGTGCCCGATCCGGATCCTGCGAAACATGGCTGCCCGAGGCCGCCGCCCCCGCCCGAGCCGGACACGGACTCCGACGGCATTCTGGACAAGAACGACGCGTGTCCGAAGGTGCCCGGGATCGCGACCAAGGATCCGAAGACCAACGGCTGCCCCGCGGACCGCGACGGCGACGGTGTCTACGACCGGGACGACGCCTGTCCCGACGTCGCCGGCGTGGCGACGGCGGATCCCAAGACCAACGGCTGTCCGCCCGACACCGACGGCGACGGGGTACTCGACAAGGACGACGCGTGTCCGACCGTCCCCGGCTTGAAGACCAGCGATCCGAAGACGAACGGCTGCCCCGATCCAGACCGCGACAAGGACGGGATCCTGAACGACGCGGACGCGTGCCCGGACGAGCCCGGCACCGCGGATCCCGATGCGAAGAAGAACGGCTGCCCGAAGGCGATCGTCAAGGCGGGCAAGATCGAGATCCGGGACCAGGTCCGATTCAAGACGAACAGCGCCGAGATCCTCGGCAAGGACAGCGAGGAGATCCTCCTGGCCGTGAAGAAGGTCCTCGACGAGCACCCGGAGATCAAGAAGGTCCGCGTCGAGGGCCACACCGACAACCAGGGCGCCGCCGCCGCCAACAAGAAGCTCAGCCTCGCCCGCGCGGCCAGCATCGTGAAGTGGCTCACGGACCACAAGATCGCGAAGGATCGCCTCACGAGCGCGGGCCTCGGCCTCGAGAAGCCCATCGGCGACAACAAGAGCGAGGAAGGCCGCAAGCAGAACCGGCGCGTCGAGTTCCACATCGAATGAACGAAATCCACCCCGGGTCGATGCCCGGGATGGATTTCGATCGTGAAGAAGTTCGGCCCGCCGTGGTGCGACTGGAGCGGGATGAAGGTTCGCCAGGATGGTGACGCAGTCGTCACGCCCGGTCTCGTAGCTCCGGAACACGTAGAAGTCGGTGTTGTCGACCTTCGGGCTCTGTGTGACGGGCGAGCGAGCGAAGGCTCGCCCCCGTCTTTCCCGCTCAACGCGGGAGCGGCAGGGGGAGCCGGATCGCGAAGGCGCGCTCCACGAACCACGCGAGGGCGACGGCGAGGATGATCGCCGAGCCTGCGCCGACGATCGCGATCCGGT
>SXNL01000120.1 GCA_005777185.1 Myxococcales bacterium | reverse complement strand
GTCGGCCGCTCGAAGGAGCGCGCCTACTGCTACCTCGTCGTCCCCCCCGACGACGCGATGACCGACGAGTCGCGCGCGCGCGTCGAGGCCCTCCAGCGTCACGCCGAGCTGGGGAGCGGGTTCAAGATCGCTTCGCTCGATCTCGAGCTGCGCGGGGCGGGGGATCTCCTCGGCGGCGAGCAATCGGGGAACGTGGCGTCCGTTGGCTTCGAGATGTTCTGCCAGATGCTCGAGGACGCCGTGCACGAGCTCCGCGGCGAGACCGTGGTGCACGATATCGACCCTGACCTGTCATTCGACGTGGAGGCGCTCCTTCCGGAGGACTACGTCGCGGACACGGGCGTGCGGCTGTCGCTGTACAAGCGACTCGCCAGCGCGGACGGCGAGGCCGACGTGATGGAGCTCGCGCGGGAGATGGAGGATCGGTTCGGCCCGCCCCCGGAGGCGGCGCGCCGCCTGGTGCAGCTGATGGTCCTGAAGACCGAGCTCAGGCGCCTGCGTGCGCTCGGCTGCGAAGCCACGCCGAGGCAGGTGACGCTGCACCTCGCCGCCGACACGCCCCTCGACGCGGAGCGGATCACCCGCCTCGTGCGCGCCCCGCGGAGCCCCTGGCGCCTGACCCCGGACATGCGGTTGTCGCGGCGGTTCGAGGGCGGGGCGGGGAGCCTCGCGAACGCGGAGGTGGTGCTGGAGGAACTGGCGCGCTGTGTCGCGGGCGCGTGACCGTCAGAGGACGCGCTTCACGCTGCTCGCCATCGAGCGTGCCGCCGCGCGTAGCGCCGCCATCGGCCCCGGCTCCTCCACGCCCGCGTCGTCGAGCGGCACGTCGAACACGATCGTGTGGGCGTCTCGTTCGACGACCCGCGCCGTGACGCCCCGGAGGATGGCGCGCATGGGCTCGTTCGACGCGTGCACCTCGGCGCGGAAGCGGCGAACCCCGCGCTCGCGGGCGAGCCGCGCGAGCTCCGTCAGGAGGTGCCGGCCCACCCCGTTCCCCTGTGCATCGTCCGCGACGGTGACCGCGGCCTCGGCGACCTCGGGCTCCCCCGCGACGCGCACGAATCGAGCGACCCCCAGCCCCTCTTCCGTCTTCAGATCGTGGGACGGGCGGACTGCGGCGATCGCGACGTGGTCCACCTGATCGACACTCCGTGAGGTAGCAGAGCGCCCGTTCCGAGGGCTCGGTCACGGCGCCGAGGAAGCGGCGCGCCCTCGACTCGGGCGAGAGATCGCGGAGCGCCTCTCGCAGCGCGGCGCGATCGGTCGGGGCCAGGGCGCGGAGCACGATCGCGCTCCCGTCCTTCAGGGTGCGAGGCTCGGCGTAGTCGGGGCCGAGAGCCGTGACCGTCATCCGACCGAGTGTACACGCCGCCGGGCGGATCGGATCGCCACGCACCCACAGGTTGTCTCGGCGGGCGGCGCCTCGTGTACCCTGGAGCGCCCATGAAGCCACCCGCGACGAACCCGGCGCACGACGAGATCGGGCGCCTCGTGAACGGCGCCGCCGCGGTCATCAAGCGGGATCCGAAGGGCGCGACGGCGATGCTCGAGCGCGCGTACGTGATCGCGCGGGAGGGCGCGGACGACACGGAGGCGGCGATCGTCGCGGAGGAGCTGTCCCGTGCGTGGAGCCGGAGACGATCGCCCGCGCGTTCGTTGCATCATGCATCGAGGGCGACGCGGCTCGCACCCGCGCGGCGGGCTGCGTGGACCACCCTCGGGAAGGCGTGCGAGATCGTCGCCTCGCGGACGGAGGCCCCCGGCAAGCAGGGTCGGGCGCGCGCCCTCTACCGCGCCGCCGCCGCCGCGTTCAAGAAGGCGGCGAGCCTGACGAAGGACCCCGAGGACCGGCGCTGGCTCCTGGAGCTTGCCGGCGACGCGGCCCGTCAGGGACGGACGACGCCTGCCGCGTAGCGAAGCCACCGTCGATCGCCCTCCCGTCGCGTGCCTTGACGTCGCTCCCCGCTCGGGTACGACCGGACTCGATGATCCTCCAGCAAGAAGCCGTCGACCTCGACACGCCCACAGGCCCGATGCGCAGCTACGTGTACCGGCCGGTGGCCCCCGGGCGCTACCCGGGCCTCGTCCTGTTCTCCGAGATCTTCCAGCAGACGGGCCCCATCAAGCGCACCGCAGCGATGCTCGCGGGCCACGGCTTCGTCGTGATCGTGCCGGAGATCTTCCACGAGCTCGAGGCCCCCGGCTCCGAGCTGGCCTACGACGACGCGGGCGCGGCGCGCGGAAACGCGCACAAGATCGGCAAGCCCGTCCGGGCGTACGACGACGACGCGCGCGCCTGCATCGCCTGGCTCCGGGCCTCCCCGCACTGCACCGGCAAGACGGGCGCGATGGGGATCTGCATCGGCGGCCACCTCGCCTTCCGCTGCGCGATGAACCCCGAGATCCTGGCCACGGTCTGCTTCTACGCCACCGACATCCACAAGCGGAGCCTCGGCTCGGGCGGCGACGACTCGCTCGACCGCGTGGGCGACATCCGCGGCGAGATCATGATGATCTGGGGTCGGCAGGATCCCCACGTCCCGGCCGAGGGTCGCGCCATCGTCCACCAGGCGCTCGCGACGCGTGGCGTCACCTTCACCTGGCACGAGTACAACGGGGCGCACGCGTTCCTTCGCGACGAGGGCTACCGGTACGATCCCGCGCTCGCCCTCTCGTGCCAGCGCATGGCGCTCGATCTTTTCGCGCGCAAGCTCGGCGACGGCGACCTCGCGCAGGCGGCGAAGGCGGGCGGGGAAGCGCGTCACTGACCCGACGTCACTTCACGCCGACGCGGACCTCGGTGATCTTCGTAGGCGCCGCGGGGGGCTCGCCGCGCGCGATCTTCGGGAGCAGGTCGAGCCCCTCGGTGACCTTCCCCCAGACCGTGTACTTCTGGTCGAGATCCTTGCGCGCGACCAGCGTGATGAAGAACTGCGAGCCGTTCGAGTCCGGCGAGGCCGCGCGGGCCTGGCCGAGCACGCCGGCCCCATCGAAGGAGAGGTTCGCCTTGAGCTCGAGCCCGAAGGTGTACCCGCACCCGCCCGTCCCCCACGTGGCCGGCTTCCCGGCGACGGTGTTGGGGTCGCCCCCCTGCGCCATGAAGCCCTCGATGACGCGGGGGAACAACGTCTCCTCGTGGAAGTGGTTCAGCGCGAGGAAGACGAACGAGTTCGTCGTGACGGGCGCGTCCTTCTCGAACAGGTCGAGCACGATGGGACCGACCGCCGTGTCGAGCACGGCCACGTAGTCGCGCGCGCTGTCCACCACCTGCTCGGCCTTCGCGAACTTCCGCACGGGCGTCGCCGACAGGTACGGTACCTGCGTGTATCCTGCAGGCATGTACTTCTGGGGGAGCGCGCCCGAGTCCTCCACGGCGGCCCCAGCCTCGGCGGGCGCGTTCGGTGCCCCTGCGTCCGGTACGCCCGCGGTCGAGGTGCTCGCGTTGCTCGACGAGCACCCCGCCGAGACCAGCAGGATCAGCGAGGTATGCCAGGGCGCGGGCGCTCGACGGCGGCTGCGGATCATCCGCGGAGCGTACCATGGCGCAGGCACGAACGTGCCGCTCGCGAGCCGGGGCGATTTCCCCGACGCCAGGGCTGGCCCTCCGCCCACGCCACGAGGGGTGCCCGCTGGCGGTATAATATTGTTTGACCGGCGCGGCTGGGCCGAATACCATGAACGCCGGTGGAATTGAAGCGAAGCCTCGGCCTTGTTTCTATGACGTAAAACGAAATGCTACGATTGCTCAGCTGCCGCACCGGGTACTCTCTCGTCGCGTTCGTCGCGTTCGTCGCGTTCGTCGCGCCGGCCACGCCCGCGCGGGCCGACGACGTGACGCCGCCCGTCGCCAGGTCGCACGTCGACGCGCAGTACCCGGCGTCGGCGCTCGCCGATCGGAAACACGCGCAGGTCGTCGTGCTCGTCACCATCGACGCCACCGGGCATGTGGCCCAAGTCTCCATCGCGGAGTCCGGCGGCAAGGCCCTCGATGAGGCGGCCATGGCCGCGATGCGACAGTGGACGTTCGAGCCCGCCCGGCGCAACGGTCGGCCCGTCGCGGCGCGGATCAAGGTGCCGTTCCACTTCGCCCCGCCCTCGCAGGCCCCCGACATCGTGCCGCATCACGAGGCCGCCGTCGCCGGAGGCGTCGCCGCGCCGCGTCCGCCACCCCCGTCCGCGGATCGGTACGAGGACGTCCACGTCGAGGGTGCCGCGCATCCACCATCGCGCGGCGCGTCGGACGTGCGCATCGAGGGACCCATCCTCCGCGCCGCCCCCCACGCGTCGAGCTCGGACCTGCTCGCGACCGCGCCCGGCGTGTACGTCTCTCACCCCGAGGGAGAGTCCGTGGCGCAGCGCGTGTACCTCCGCGGGTTCGACGCCGACCACGGGCAGGACGTCGAGTTCCGCGTCTCGGGGATCCCGATGAACCAGGGATCGCACATCCACGGCCAGGGGTACGCGGACCTCAACCTGGTGATGCCCGAGGTGGTGCGATCGCTCCGTGTCATCGAGGGCGTCTACGATCCGCGGCAGGGCGACTTCGCCGTGGCGGGCACAGCCGAGATGGACCTCGGCGTCGAACAGCGCGGGTTCATGCTGAAGTACGGGCGTGGTTCGTTCGGCACCGATCGCGTGGCGGCCGTGCTCGCGCCGCGCGGCCTCTCGGAGGAGACCTTCGCCGGGGCAGCCTTCAAGAGCACCGACGGGTTCGGGCCGGGGGTGCGCGGCGCGACGAGCGGCAGCGCGCTGGCGCAGTACCGCCTCGCGACCGGCGCGACGTCGAGCCTCCTCCTCCATGTCGGCGGGTACGGATCGCGATCGGCCGTGGCCGGCGTCGTGCGCCGCGACGACATCGACGCCGGGCGGATCGGTTTCCATGACGCGTACCCCGATCCGGCCGCGCGCTCCCAGTCGGCCGCCACGTCACGCGCGCAGATAGGCCTCACGTTCGAGAAGCGCGGCGACGAGGGCGCGCGCGCGACCGCGGGCATCTGGCTCGCGACGAGCGGCTACCGGAGCGCGCTCGACTTCACCGGCTACACGCAGCGCTCGCGCGTCGAGCCCTCGTGGGTCGGACGCGGCGATCTCGTCGAGCAGACGAACGAGGACCTCACCCTCGGCGGCGGAGCCGCGTACCGGAGCGCGAAGGTCGATCCCCTGGACTTCGTGAGCGCGCAGCTCGAGGTCGGCACCGAGCTCAAGACCTCCATCATCGCGCAGACCCAGAGCCTGCTTCGCGCGCCCCAGAACGAGATCTGGGATCAGCGCGTGCGAGCGAAGATACGCGCGACCGACATCGGCTTCTTCGCCGACGGCCTGGTCGCGGGCGCGAAGTACGTGAAGCTCCGGGCCGGCGCGCGCGCGGACGCGCTCTTCTTCGAAGCGAACGACGAACTCGGGAACTTCACGCCGTCGTTCTCGCACAAGACCCACCTTCCCGGGTTCCGTCGGACCGCCGGCGGGCTCGTCTGGGGACCGCGCGCCACGCTCGAAGGTGAGCCGCTCCCGTGGCTGCGGGCGAACGTCTCCTACGGGGAGGGATTCCGCTCTCCGCAGGCGCGGCAGCTGGAGGACGGCGAGCAAGCGCCGTTCGCCAAGGTGAGGAGCCACGAGCTCGGGCTCACCGCGCGGCTGCCTCGCGAGCTGGGGTCCGCCTCGGTGATCGCCTACCAGACCAACCTCTCCTACGATCTCGCTTTCGACGCGAAGGAGGGCCGCCTCGAGCGGATCGGTCCGACCACGCGCCGCGGGTTCGTGGGCTACCTCGTGGGCCGCCCGCGCCCGTGGTTGCACGCTGCGCTGAGCGCGACGTTCGTCGACGCCACGCTCGACGAGCCGCCGACGCCGACGCCGTCGAACCCGTCGCCCGCGTACCGGGAGGGGCAGAGCCTCCCTTACGTCCCACCCGTCGTCGTGCGCCAGGACGTGAGCGCGACCGGCGAGCTCTTCACGCTCCTCGGCAAGGCCGTGACGGGGACCGTCGGCTACGGGTCCACGTTCCTCTCCGAGCGGCCTCTGCCGTACGGGCAGAGATCGCCCGTGGTCTTCATCGTCGACGGGCGCGTCGCCGCGCGCCGCGGCGTCTTCGAGATCTCGCTCGACGTACTGAACCTCTTCGACCGGCGTTACGCCGACACCGAGTACGCATTCGTGTCGAACTGGAACACCCGCCAGGCGCCCTCGTTCCTCCCCGCGCGCCACGTGTCGGCGGGCGCGCCGCGCACCCTCTTGCTCTCGGGGACCTTGTACCTATGAGGCGGGCGTTCGCTCCTCTTCTCTTCCTCTTCCTCGGCGTCGCGGCGTGCCTCCGCGCGTCGCAGGAGGAGGTGACGTACGATGCGGTCGCGGAGGTCCGCCTCTCCCGCACGTTCTCGTCAGGCGAGTACACGATCGACCTCCTGTACGGCCACCTGGCGTTCGGGCCGGCCTACTTCTGCGCCGCCTCGCACGGCGCCCCTACCGAGTGCGAGTCTGCGATCGCGGAGATCCGGAGCGGGAGCCGGATCGATCTCCTCGGAGCGCCGCGCCAGCCGCTCGGCGTCGTGCGCGGCTTCACCGGCCCCGTGAAGAGCGTGTCGTACGACCTGGGCATCGACTGGTTCGACACCCAGACGTCGGCGACCGCGCGCCCCGAGGCGCCGGACGGGCACTCCCTCGTCGTCCGCGGCACGGCCCGACGCCCCGGCGCCGAGATCCCGTTCGTCGTGACGCTCGACGTGGCGCCGCAGTACCAGGGGCAGCGCGCGATCTCGACGGCGCCCGCGATCGCGGACGTGAAGGGCCCGGGCGCGCGGCTCGTGGTGCGCTTCGACGCCCAGGTCTGGCTCGAGGCGCTCGACTTTGCGCGGATCGAGGCGAGTCCCGACCGGCCCTACGTCGTCGCCCCGGGGAAGGACGGTCACGACGCGATCCTCGTCAGCCTGAAGAACCTCAGACCACCGGAATTTCACTGGGAAACGACGCAGTAGCCCGTCGTCGACACCACACGCGAAGGAGACGCACATGCACGCGAAGGAGACGCACATGAAGGTACGCACGAGGTGGGGGATGCTCTTGTGTCTGGCGGCGGGATGCTCGAGCACCGCGGGCGGCAGCGGCACGGCGAAGATCTTCGTCGTCGCCGAGGCCTCGATCCCGGACGGGCTCGATCCGGGCACCGGGGACGAGAACATCAAGGACGGGTGGGCGATCCGCTACCAGCGCTTCCTCGTCGCGCTCGGCAACGTGAAGGCGAGCCGGACCGTCGCCCCGGGCGAGGTGCTCACCGACCCGACCGTCTTCGTGCTCGACCTCAGGAACGCCCCCACGGACGGCTACGTGCTCCGCGACTTCAAGGACGTCGCGGCGGCGCGATGGGACAAGGTCTCGTTCGACATCCCGAACGCGAGGCCTGGTGCGAAGCGTCTCCCCCCCACCACGCAGGCGGACCTCGACTTCATGACGTCGAAGGGATACTCGGTCTACTTCGAGGGGACGGCGGAGAAGGGCGCGAAGAAGCTCTCCTTCAAGTGGGGCTTCAGGGCGGGGACGACGTTCGCCGACTGCGCGTCCCCGGAGAACCTCCCGGGCTTCGCGGTTCCCGCGGGAGGGACCATCGCGGTCAAGCCGACGATCCACGGCGACCACCACTTCTTCACGAACGTGACGCAGGGCGCCGAGATCACGGAGCGGCGCGCGGCGTGGCTCGAGATCTGCGACAAGGACAAGAACCTCGACGTGACGCTCGACGAGCTGAAGGCCTGCGCGGCCGCGGAGGCGTTTCCGCAGAAGCCGACCGGCCCGTACGACATCACCGGCGTCAAGGACCAGGACGGCGACGGCAAGATCACCGCCTACGACTACGTCGACACCCAGCTCAGGACACTGGGTGACTACCAGGGCGACGGCGAGTGTCCGACGCGAACGACGGCGCCCTGATCCGCCCCTCCCGTCGAGCCGCCTCCCCGCTGTCCTCGTTCCTGCGTCGCGCCGCCACCGCCTCCCGGCGGCGGCGTGTGCGCTCACTTGGGGACGATGATCGCCCCGTCGTCCTTCTGCACGCAGGAGGAGAGGTCGAGCAGCATGAACGCGAGCGCCTTCTGCTGCGGGCTGAGGTCGGTGGTCTGGCATCCCTCGGGGAACGTGGCCTGCGGATCGTCGAGCTTCCCGTTCTGCAGCCCCGACGCGACGTGCACGTTGCTGAACATGACGCGCCCGCACACGTCCGCCTCGACCGCGCCGATCGGGGTGTTGAAGGTCATGTACTGGACGGCCCGAGCGTTCGGCGTCGGCAGCGAGTGCGTGTTGACGACCGAGATCCAGTCGAGCGCGCCTGCGTTTGCCGCGTTCAGGTTGTGCCGGGCGTCCACGATGGGGAGCTGTTCGCCCGAGAGCGCCCCCTGGGCCTTGAGCCACTCCTTCATCGCGAGCCCCTTCGGGAAGGCCGTCGACACGTCACCCAGCACCGGCGCGGGCGATCGGCCCAGCTCGCCACGCCTCGAACCGCCGCGGGGGAATATGCGTGGACGCGAGATCGAGCGCAGCGCACTGCGGCGGCTGCGACCAGCCCTGCGCGCCCGGCGTGGCCTGCAAGAACGGAAAGTGCCAGACGTGAACGTGCCGGTCTGGCGGCCCTAGCTCACCTCGGCCATCAGCATCGGCGCCACGTGCAGCATCGTGATGTCGGGGCTCGGTGGCGCCGTGTCACGCGCCTTGTCGAGCGCCTCCGCCATGGTGCGCGCCGTCTCCCAGCCGAGCAGCTTCGGGATGTACTCGTTGTCCGCGCCGACGACGATCACGCGCCCGGTGTGCTGCCGCCCCGCCTCGCCCCAGTACCACATGAAGAAGGCGTGGGCCGGGTGGTAGGCGTGCCCTGTCCGGTACATCTGGATGTACGCGGGGTTCTCGGCGAACTTCTTCTCGTACCGGCGATGGAGCTCGTGCGCGTCGCGCGTCTCGGGCAGGAGGTTGTGGACGAACTCGATGTACGGGGCGTGGTGCTCCTTGTCGAACTGGTCCGTGCACGGGTGGCAGATGATCATGGTGCCTCCCTTCCGGAGCAGGGGCAGGCCCTTGTACAGGTTGAACAGGTAGCCGTTCGCCATCACCTGCACGAGCAGCGGGTTCAGGAAGGAGCCCACGTTGTAGGGTGAGATGTACGGCACGCCCGTGACGAGGATGTCGGCCTGGCCCTCGATGGGCACGAGGTACTGCTCGTACGAGCGCTTCATCGTCTCCGCGTGCACGGCCTCCGTCTCGCCTGCGAACACGCCGGTGACGCCATAGGGGGAGGGTACGCGCGTGAAGATCGCCTGTCGGGCTGGCTGCGGCACGCGATCGAGCGTGAACCGGAGCGCGGCCATGCCGGCGCGCTCGGTCGCGGTGAGGTCGTCCTCGTTCTTCGACAGGAACTCGAGGGGGCGGTCGAACATCCGGTTGTTGACCGTGGTCTCGATCGTGAACACGTCGAGCGCTGCGTTCGTGATCTTGCCCATGCGGTTGACGCTCGTGGCGAGGGCGCTCCGCGACGGGTCCATGTACGACCAGCAGTCCTCCATCGTCCTGGGGTTGTGGTGCGCCCGGAGGCTCTTGTACCCGCAGAGGCCCACCGTGACGGACTTGTGGCCGCCGTCCATCGGGACGAAGTTGAGGTTCACGTAGATCACGAGGTCGGCCTCGACGGCCTTCCGGTTCAGCTCCACGACCTCGCCCTGATCGGTCGCGCCGATCTCGACCATGTTCTTCGAGTCCTCGGCGTCGTGGTTGTACAGTCGGTGCGGCCAGTACGCGTCCATGATCCGGTCGCCGACCATGTGGCGCACCTCGTCCGCCGTCATGCGGCGGTGGAGGCTCGTGGCGATGATCATCTCGAAGTCCTCGACCCCGTGGTCGGCGAGGAGCGCGAGCACGATCTCGAGCACGCGCTCGCGCACGTCCGGGCGGCGCATCGGCGGCAGCGGCAGCGAGATGTCGTCGATCGCGATCACGACCTTCATGCCCGGGCGGAGCTTCGCGTGCAGCGGCTCCGCGTTGAGCGGGTGGGTGATGGCGTGGCGGATCGCCGCGTCCACGTCCTTCAGCGGGGCGAGCGGCGGCCGCGGATAGATGACGCGGGTGCCGGGCGGCATGTCGACCTCGATCAGGCGGTCTCCGGAGAAGATGGTGCGCGGGGCGCTCCGGCGGTCGAGCGTGACGACGAGCGGGTGGGTCATGGTGGGCCCGTGACTAGCATTTCTCGGGCGCCCCGTGGGTTGCCGCCTACAGCGATACCTTCACGTTGCGCACGCAGCGCACGTACAGCTCCACGCTCCCGACGTACGGTGCGGTCTTACCCGTCGCGAAGCTCACGGTCAGGGCGCCCGTGTCCTTGGCGGGCGTTGATGTCCAGTACGGGCGGTCCACGGGCGTCTCCGGGAACGCCTGGATGTCGATGGTCGGGTAGACGGTCTGCTTGCCCTGGTACTGGGGCACGGGATCCTCGTCCACCAGCGTCAGCAGCTCCTTCATCGTGGGCAGCCTGGCCCCTGGGGGGCTGTCGCGCTCACACGCGTTCTTCGCGTCCTCGAGGTTGAGCGGTTTCGGCACGTCCCCTGCGAGGACGGGGAGCCGGTGCCAGGTGAGCGTCGTCCCCGTGTCGGTGATGTACGCGGTCGCGCGGAGGTACGGCTCGTATTGCGTGGGGGGAGCGATCGCGCGCACCGGCGAGACGAGCGCGAGGGGGGCGGCCAGGGCCGTGAGCGCGAGGACGGACCGCTTCATCCCCGCCCCTTCACGCAGCGGACGAACGACGCCGCGCCGATCTTGACGTTGCCCTCGGTGAAGTCGACCGACCAGAAGGTGACCGGGTTCGTGAGCGGCCGCACGGGCGACGCGGTCCAGTACGTCCCCCTGCGCGCCCCCGGGAACGCCGAGGGGTCGATCTGGGTGCCCGTCGTCCGGCTCGTGTCGAGCAGGCTCACGAGCTCGATGCGGCTCGGGAGGCGCCACTCCGCGCCCTGCAGCTTCTGCTCCTCGCACTTCTTCCGCGCGGCCTCGAACGTGGTGATCCCGTCGAAGTCCGCGTGCATCCAGGTGCGCGTCGTGATCTTGTCGAAGGTGATCGTCTGCCGCACGTCGATCTCGTAATCGGGCTTGGTGCTCGCGCCCTGCGTGCTGTCCGGCATCTTCTTGTCCGGCCACACCGCCGGGAGGCTCCCCTCGGGCGCCAGGATCGCGGCGTCCACGGGCGCGTCCGCGCTGCCGTCCGCCGCGTCCGCGCGCGCGTCCGCCCCGGCGTCGTCGACGACGGTGAAGTCCGACAGGCCGATGAGGCTGTTGCACGCGAGCGTCCCCGCCGTCACGACGGCGCCCACGATCACTCCCGCGATCGCGAGGCGGTCGCGGAGGCGCCTAGAAGCGACCATGGATCCCCACGGAGCCAGGCCCCACCGCGGCCGCGACCGACGGTCCGCCTCCGCCTCGCGCCTTCGGCGAATCGACGAGCCCATACACGAGTACCGCGCCGCCCACGACGCCCACGACGAAGCCCACCGTCGACACCGTGCCCATGGTCTTGGCCGTCGACAGGTTGTCTCGCTCGGACGGCGGGCACTTCCCGCCCGGGCACGCGTCGTCGAGGTCCGACTTGCGCGCCATCGCGATGAGCCCCGTCACCGAGCCGATCGCGAACCCCGCGAGCGCCGCCGTGCCGCCGATGGGCACGAACACCGATCGCTTCCCCTCGACGGGGCCTCTTGCCGCTCCCGCCCCCGCTCCCGCCGCCGCGCCCGGCTCGGGCGGCGGCGGCTCCACCCTCAGCTCCACCGTCCGCGACTCCCCCTCGGTCAGCACGACGCTCTGCCGCGTCGCCTTTCCCTTCCCGGCGCGCGCGAGCACCTCGTGTCCCCCGGGGTTCACCTTCTGCGCGGCCGTGATCGCGACCTCCGGGATCTCCTTGCCGTCGATCACCAGGTGCGCGGTGACGCCCGGCGGCACTCCCACGACGCGCACCTCGAGGCTCGCGATCTTCGGCATCATCTCGTCGGCGAGCCTCGCTGCGTCGCGCCGCGCCTCCGCCGACCGCGCCGTCTCCTCCGGCGACACGGGCGTGCGCCCGATGCCGAGGCACACCTCGCGCGCCTCGACCGGCTCGCCGCGCGCCGCGTGCGTCCGTGCGAGCTCCAGGCCGGTGATCGGCGTCCGCGCCAGCGCGTGAGCCGCCATGAACTTCTGCAGGGCGCCGCCGAGATCCCCCTTGTCGCGCAGCGCGAGGCCCTCGTTGTAGAGATCGCGCGCCGTCCCGATCGACGTCGCGTCCTTCGGCTGCGCGGCGGCGAGGTGGGGCGTCCCGAGCGCGGCCGCCGTGAGCGCGAGCGAGAGCAGCAGGCGGGGCGCGCGTCTAGTAGATGTCATGGCCGCTGCTCGACGGAGGTGGATCCGCGGTCCGCACGGGCGGCGCGACCGTCGGCGCGGCCGAGACCGACGTGCTCGGGGTCGCCTTCGGGGTCTTCTTCGCGGCGACGACGGGCGGGGAGGCCGGGGGAAGGCCCGGCGGCCTGGTCGCGCCGGCGGACGTGGTCGGCGGCGTGCCATCGGCTGGCGCGCCCGGGGGAGGGCTGGCCGACGGTGGCGCCGTCGCGTTCTCCGTCGCGGCGCTGGCAGGGGCCGCGCTGGTTGCCGCGGTTCCTGTCCCTGGATCCCGCCGGATCTGGCGAATCCCCACGAACGCGCTCGCGAAACCGATGACCACGACGGCCACGCCGACGAGGACCTTCTGGATCGATCGCCCGGCCCCGGGCGTGGTCTGGTTCGCGGTGTGGAGACCGAGGCGCGCGTCGGTCGCGAGCTGCGCATCGAGCGTGGTCTTCGCGTTCGCGAAGTCGAGCTCCACCCGCCCGCCGGGCTTGTTGAACGACACCGAGTTCGGCACCTGTCCCGTGAGCGCGGCGGCGAGCTGATCGGCGAGCTCCTTCGCGGAGGCGAAGCGCTCCTCGGGCGGCCGCGCGCATGCGTGGGCGAACCAGTGGTCGAACGCCTCCGGCAGCTTGGCGTTCACGCGCGACGGGAGGGGGAGCGGCTCGGAGTGGATGCGGATCGCGAGCGCCCCCACCGTCTCGGCGTCGAACGGCCGCACACCCGTCAGCGCCTCGTAGACCATCACCCCGACCGACCAGAGATCCGTCCGGTGATCCAGCTCGCGCGATCCGACGACCTGCTCAGGGCTCATGTAGTACGGCGAGCCCATCATCGCGCCGGTCTTCGTGCCGCCGTCGAGCTTGGGCATGTTGCCGCCCTTCGCGATGCCGAAGTCGAGGAGCTTCACGAACAACCCGCCGTCCCCCGCGTCGCAGAGGAACACGTTGCTGGGCTTGATGTCGCGGTGCACGATCCCCGCGGCGTGCGCCTTCTCGAGCGCGCGCGCGAGCTGCTGCACGATCGCCACGACCTCCTGCGCGGGCATCGGCCCTCGCGCCATGTGCGCCTCGAGGTCGTGGCCCTCGAGGTGCTCCATGACGATGTAGGCGATCCCGTCCGGGGTGACGCCGTGGTCGAGCGTCTGCACCACGTGCGGGCTCTTCACCTGCGACGCCGCCGCCGCCTCCCGCGAGAAGCGGGTGAGGGCCTCCTCGTTGCTCGCGAACTCCTTCGAGATGAACTTGACGACCACCTCCGTGTGGAGCCCCGTGTGCTCGGCGACCCACACGCTGCCCATCCCGCCCTCGCCGAGGGGGCGGACGAGCCGCACGTTGGTGGTCACCATCAAGCCAGCTCTAGGCTCGGGCACGGACAGGTCTCCTCAAGCAAAGCAAACGGCCGCTCGTCCTCGAACAAGAATGCGCGACAAGCGGCTCCTCCGCAACATCTTTGCCGCCCGACCACGCCGCCGAGCTCGTCGACAAAGCCCAATCATCCTCCAAGGTTGGACTCGCGCTGCAGGCGCCTTGGCGAGGCGCAGACGAGCGAGCCGCGACATCCGTGTCACGGTTGGCACCGACAAAGGATCGCGTTTCTCTCGAATCCTGGGCAAGATCCTCCGGCATGCGCCGGGCACGCTTTCTGCTCGGTACGACTTCGGTCTCTCTCCTGTGAGGCTCTCCTTCGATGCGCGAGTGGATCCATAGACGTGGCGCGACGGTCCGACGGGCCGTGGCGGTCGCCCTCGCGGCCGCGGCGGCGCCGGCCTGCGCCAGCATGACCAGCGCGAGCTTCCTCGCGGGCGAGACGGATCCCACCTCGGCCACGCCACCCCCGAGAGCATCGGGCGACGGCGCGGGCGCCACCCTCGGCGCCGACTCCGACGGGGTCATCCTGGTCCACGCGTCCCCGAACCTGCCACCCTTCCGGGTCTGCTTCGGCAACCGGCCCGACCTCGTGCCCGAGCCTCGAACGAAGGTGATGCCGCAGTCGAACGTGGTCGGCGTGGAGGTGGGCACCGCGGTCCACGTCGGCGCGATGCACGCCAGGATCAACTCGCCCGTCACCGATGCGGCCCCCCCCCCGGTGTTCGACGCGGGCCCGTCCGACGGCGCCACGTTCGAGGGTGGCCGGCCCGAGGCAGGGACCGCGCTCGACGCGCAGCGGATCTACCTCTTCGACGAGGCGCGCCTCCGCAACCTGAAGGACGTGCTCTGCAGGGATCTCCTGAAGTACCCCCTCGTCGAGGGGAAGGACTACTGGCAGGTCACGTGGAACGCGGGAGGCGTCTTCCTGCAGCCGGCGGTCTACCTGCTGTCCGTGGAGGGCTGCCACGCGGAGACGGGCCCGCCGAAGCTGGACACACGCGTCTGCGGGGCGGGCTTCACCGCGGCGACCGGCAACCTGCGCGTGACCACGTTCACGCTTACCCCCGTCCAGACCCGGCCCGACAAGCTCGCGGCGCAGGTCCTCGTCCTGTCCGACGCCGTGCGCGACGCCATCGGCAAGGCGAAGTCGAAGGTCGAGTTCGGCGAGCTCGCGAACAAGCTCCAGGCGTTCTCGGCCGAGCCGTCGCGGACGCAGATCACCCCGCCGCAGCCGCAGGAGTTCAGCTTCCCCGGCACCGTGGACAGCTACGGCACGCACGGCTTCGCGCTCACGGTCGGCGCTGCGAAGCCGTTCACGCAGACGCTCGCGGAGACGCAGCGACTCACCGCGCCGCTCTCGCTGCCGCAGGCGTTCTACCGGCTGCCGTCCAACTTCGTCTTGCTCGTCCTGGGCGACGATACGCTCGCCGGGCGGAAGGACGTCGATCCGGGCCTCGCGCTCCACTTCCTCACGATCCCGGTGCGCGATCCAGACTCGCTCGGCGACGCGGGGACGGACGCGGAGCGATGAGGTCGCCGGGCCGCGTGCTCCGCAAGCGCGCCGCGTTCCTCGTGTCCGTCGCGGCCGTCGCGGTCGGGGTGGCCATGACGAGCGTCGCGTGCGGGGAGTCCGCGGAGACCCGGCTGGCGCCGCAGGGAGGCGCGACGCTCGGCGATCCGCCTCGGCCCGGGGGTGGCGTGCACGAGGTCATCGTCGTGCACGCGTCGAACCACCTCTTCCCGTTCCGCGTCTGCACGCAGGAGGGCGCGGATCGGCCGCCGGTCCCGACGACCAAGCTCATGCCGCAATCCAACGTCGTCGGCGTCGAGGTCGGGAGCGCGGTCCACCTCGGCGGCCTCGCGCTCGGCAGCGGCGACCCGCTCGCCGCCGGCGCGGGCGTCGCCGACGCGCCGTGGGGCGTCGAC
>SXNL01000119.1 GCA_005777185.1 Myxococcales bacterium | reverse complement strand
GACCGTGGCGCCCGGGTCGCGCGCGACCCACGCGGCGATCCCGAGGGTGCCGACCACGAGGAGCAGGAGGAGCGCGCCGAGGATCACGACCAGGATCCACGGCGCGGCGGATGTTCCGTGGCTCCCCGTGCGCGAGATCGAGGTCTCCGGGCCGCTCGCGGCGGCTGGTCGATGCAGCGGCGGCGGGGAGGGAGCGCCCGTCGGGGACGGTGCGCGGGCGTCGAGCACGGTCGCCGCGAAGGGGTTCAGGGGCGGCGTCGGCGCGATCGGCCGCGGCTCGATCGCTGCCCGGAAGGCCACCAGCATCTCGTCGGCCGAGCGGAACCGATCGTCCTGGGCAACGCGCGTCGCACGGTCCACGACGGCCGCGAGCCCTGCGAGATCCTGCCTCACGGTGGGGATCCGGCTGTGGCGCGCGGGGCTCATCGCCGCGGCCACGATGTCCGCGATCGTCGCCCCGTCGAGCACGATCGCGAGCGTGCACGCCTCCTCGAGGACGAGCCCCATCGCGAA
This sequence comes from Myxococcales bacterium, assembly GCA_005777185.1. Classification (GTDB taxonomy): domain Bacteria; phylum Myxococcota_A; class Polyangia; order Polyangiales; family Polyangiaceae; genus SXNL01. The sequence goes on along the minus strand of SXNL01000119.1, from coordinate 31,620 downwards.
GATGTCGGTGGCGGGGCCCACCGGACCGTACATCGCGTTCCACTGCTCGGGCGAGCCGTAGCGCGGCGTGAGGCCCGGCGTCGACCGGGTCCCCTGGCCCGGCATCAGCGACCGCGCCATGCCGAAGTCGAGGACCTTCGTCGTGACGGAGCCGTCCGCGTGCCGCTGCACCATGATGTTCTGTGGCTTGATGTGGCGGTGGACGACGCCCCGCGCGTGCGCGAACGAGAGCGCCTCCAGCACCGGGACGATGATCTGCGCGAGCTCGAGCCTGCTGAAGGGCGGCGTCTCCCCCCGGATGCGCTGCTCGATGGCGACATCGAGCGAGATCCCGTCGAGCCGCTCGAGCACGACGTAGGGCACCTTGCCCTGCGGGCCGTCGATCTCCCCGGCGTCGTACATCCGGACGATCCCGGGGTGCGCCAGGCCGAAGAGGAGGCGCGCCTCGCGAAGGAAGTTGGAGTCCGCCATCGCGTCGAACGAGGGCTTGAGGCACTTGATCGCGACGGGCTGATCGAGCATCGCTTGCCGACCCGCGTAGACGACCCCGAACCCGCCTTCTCCGAGGAGGCTCTCGACGCGGTACTTGCCGCCGATCGTGGTTCGATGAGACCGAAGACGTCGTGCATGCTCGGGGCGGCGGGCGGCCCGGGAGACAACATAGCCTGGCCGGCCGGACCCGCGCCAACGCCCGGCGCGCGTACGCCCTCTCGGCCTTCTCCGGAGCGCGCCGCGCGGCGGACCTCCGCGCGGATGCATGCAAGCTGCACGGATCGCGATCGGATGAGGAGAGGTGCCCCTTCGTCGTCGACGATCGGGCCCGTCGCATCACCGTGAAGGTGGTCGCGGACCGTTGATCTCGTGTGCCCGGGGGCATAGAGTCGCGCACCTCACATCGCAAGAGGAGACTCCACATGGCAACCGCGATCCTGTTCATCGGATGGAACCGCCCCCACGCGGGCATGGAAGAGAAGGCGTACGGCTTCCTCAAGACGGAGGGGATGGCCTTCCTCGAGACCCAGAAGGGCAAGTCGTTCGAGCGCGTCGAGGTCCTCGGCCTCACACCGCACGGCGGCGACCTGAACGGCGCGCTCATCCTCTTCGGCGAGCGCGCGCGACTCGACGAGCTCCGCCGGACCGACGAGTTCGAGGCGTTCTCCATGAAGATGGGCGGCCTGTTCGACCGCTACGGCGTGATCCCCGGAGTGAACTGGGACGGCATCCAGGCCGCCATGGCGCGCCGCAACAAGGGGAGCTGATCGGTCGAGATGCGGCGGGCGCTGGCGCTTCTCGTCCTGGCCTCGTGCACGGAGAAGCCGGCGCCCGCTCCCGCGTCGAGGGACGCCGCGCTTCGGAGCACGGTGTCGGCGCCGACGGCCACGTCCATCTCCTCGGGCCCGTCGACCGTCCCACGTCCATCCGTGACGGTCGTGGCGTCGGGCGGCGCGACGCCGCCGGTGGATGGCGGCGGCCCAGGTGGCGCGTGCACCCGGACCTGGGGTCCCGCGGAGCTGCCCTTCCGCGGACCCGCGACGATGTCGCTCCGCGGCGACGAGATCGCCGTGGTGTACAACGTCGCGGGGGCCCCGAGGACACACGCCGTCGCGATCCCACCGCTCCCGCCGCGGGGCGCGGCGCCGGTCGTCCCGCCGAGGCCCACCTCGTTCGTCTCCGGGGCCTGGCCGGCGTGCGCCGCGGGCGGCGCGTTCACGTATTGCGCGCGGGGAACGACGCTCCTCGCGTACAGGCGCGGCCCCGACGGCGTGCCGGCCGCCGAGGGCAAGAAGATCGTCGAGGTCCGTGGCCCCACGAAGCTGGCCGCCACCGCACTCGGCAAGGACCACGCGGTCGCCGTCTTCATCGACGAGCGCACGACGACGGAGGGCAAGACCCGCCAGGCCTTCGGCGTCGTCGACGACGGCCTCCCCGTCCGTGTGTCCGAGGACGGGAGCGGCGCCACCGTGGTCGACGTCGCTCCGCACCGCGACGGTGCCCTGATCCTGTACGTCGACGCGCGGACCTCCATGACGCCCATCCACGCGCGCGTCGCGAGGCTCGACGCGGGCAAGCCACAGCTCGTGCTCGAGCGGGACGCCGTCCTCGCGATCGGTGGGAGCGCGGAGCGCGGGCTCTCCGGCGTGCTCGCGTCCACCGGGAAGGACGCCTTCGCCCTCGTCCCGATGCCAGAGGGCTCGTCGGCATTCGGCCTGGCGATCGTGAAGGTCGGGGATCCCCCGAAGGAGGACGCTCCCCTCGCCTGGTCGCGATACCCGAACGGCCTCGATCCCGCTCCCGTGGCCGCGACGACGTCTGGCTCGCCCCCGAGGGTCCTCCGCGCTCGCCCGCTCGACGCGACCTTCAATGGCCCGAGGGTCCTCGAACTCGGCCACCTCGACGACGCGGGAAACTTTCGCTCGGACGCGATCCTCGAGCCAGGCACGCCGATGGCGGAGGTCGCCATCCTCGCCGACACACGGGGCTCCGTCTGGCTCCTGCACGGCGACGCGACGGGAACCTGGCTGGAGCGACGAACGTGCGAGAGGTGAACGCCCCATGGTAGATGTCTCCGGCTCCGTGAAATCCATGCGCCCCGAGCCTGCGGACACGATCGACGACCGCGCGACGCGCGCTTACTACGACGAGTTCTCCGCCCGGTACGAGGAGCACCGGCGCCCGAACGACCGCACCGGCTATCACGCGATGATCGACGATCTCGAGATCGAGCTCGTCGAGCGCCACGCGACGGGCAAGGACGTGCTCGAGTGCGGCTGTGGGACCGGGCTCATCCTGGAGCGCGTCGCGAGGTTCGCGCGGACGGCCAAGGGGATCGACCTCTCGCCGGGGATGCTCTCCCACGCGACGGAGCGTGGCCTCGACGTCCAGGAGGGATCCGTCGCGGATCTGCCGTTCCCGGACGGCTCCTTCGACGTCACCTGCGCGTTCAAGGTGCTCGCGCACGTGCCCGACATCGGCCGCGCCCTGGGCGAGATGGCGCGCGTCACGCGGAAGGGCGGCGTCGTGCTCGCCGAGTTCTACAACCCGTGGAGCCTCCGCGCGCTGGTGAAGCGCCTCGGGCCCCCCGGCAAGATCTCCGACCACACCCGCGAGAGCGCCGTGTACACGCGCTACGACTCCCCCCGGGTGCTCCCCAAGATCCTGCCCCCCGGGTGCAGGCTCGAGGGCGTCCGCGGTGTCCGCATCGTCACCCCGGTGGCGGGCGCGATGCACGTGCCCGGTCTGCGTGACGTGCTTCGCCGGACCGAGTTCCTCCTGGCGGACACGCGCGCCGCCTACCTGGGCGGGTTCTTCATCGCGGTGATCCGGAACGGCGCCCCCTGACGGGTACGGCGGGGCCCGACATGCCCCCACACTTTTCTTGCAGGCACACATCCGCGGGCGCCGTCGCACGTCTATACTCGGATCCACGTCCCGAGGCGCACGAGCGGTCCATCGCCGCGGCGTCCGGGCGCCCCAGGACACCCACAAATGCGCGCGCTTCGCAAGATCCTCCTCCTGCTCGTGACGATCGGCGTGTTCGGCGTCGCCGTCTTCCTTGCCCTCCGTCTCAACGGCGGCGGCCTCTGGGAAGGCCTGACGCCCGCCATCGCCGCGAACCCGACCAGCCACACGCCGGCGAACTACGACCTCACCCAGCTCAAGGTCGTCACCGAGGTCCTGAAGCAGGTACGCACCCGCTACGTGGACCCGAAGCGGGTCAAGTCGAAGGACATGCTCATCTCCGCGCTCAACTACGTGCAGCGCGATGTCGCCCAGGTCATCGTCATCTACGAGGAGGGCGCGCCGACCGTCAAGGTGCGCGTGGACACGCGGGAGAAGGACTTCAAGGTCGACAACGTGCTCGGCCCGTGGGACGTGTCCGCCCGGCTTCGCGAGGTCTTCGCGTTCGTCCAGGAGGGGCTGCGCGGCACCGAGGTCGATCTGCGCGAGGTCGAGTACGCCGCGTGCAACGGGATGCTCCACACGCTCGATCCCCACAGCGTGCTCCTGTCGCCCGAGGCCTACAAGGAGATGAGCCTCACCACGAGCGGCCAGTTCGGCGGCCTCGGCATCGTCATCTCGATCCGCGACCAGCAGCTCACCGTGATCAACCCGATGCCCGGCACGCCGGCCGGCCGCGCGGGCGTGAAGAAGTACGATCGCATCGTCAAGATCAACAACGAGGCGACGCTCAACATGGGGCTGAACGAGGCGGTGAACCACCTGCGCGGCCAGCCAGGCACCAAGGTCACCGTGTGGATCCACCGCGACGGCGACGGTGGCTGGCCCGGCGTGAAGCCCTTCGAGCTGATCCGGGAGACGATCCGGGTCGCGTCGGTCGAGCACCGTGTCCTGCCCGGCGACGGGGGCATCGGCTACATCCGCATCAAGCAGTTCCAGGCGAACACCTCGGCCGACCTCGAGGCCGCGCTCGCCGACCTGAGGAAGAGCGGCGAGATCAAGGGGCTCGTGCTCGACCTCCGCGGCAACCCCGGCGGCCTCCTCGACCAGTCGGCCCGCGTCGCGGACAAGTTCCTCACGAGCGGTCCGATCGTCGCCACCGTGGGGAACCCCAACCCGTCCGCCGGCGAGCCCGAGCGCGAGGAGAAGGTGGCGACGCCCGCGGGCACCGAGCCGAACTATCCGATCGCCCTCCTCGTCAGCGGCTCGTCCGCGAGCGCGAGCGAGATCGTCGCCGGCGCCATGAAGAATCACGATCGCGCCGTCCTCATCGGCGAGACGACCTTCGGCAAGGGGAGCGTGCAGCTCGTCTTCAGCGACCTCCCCGACAAGGCCGCGCTCAAGCTGACGATCGCCCAGTACCTGACGGAGCCCGGCGACATCTCCATCCAGGGCACGGGCGTGACGCCCGACATCCAGCTCGATCCGATGACCGCGGACCTGCAGGAGATGGACCTCACGGTCGACACGGGGATGGTCAAGGAGCGCGACCTGTCGCGGAGCCTTTCCAACGCGCGCACGCGCGAGGGCCAGAAGCCGTCCGAGGTCCTCCGGTACAACCTGCCGTCGAAGGAGCGACAGGAGCTCAGGGAGCGCGGCGGCGATCCGGACGACAACTTCCAGATGGAGTTTCCCATCCGCTTCGCGCGTGATCTCGTCTCCCGTGTCCCGCAGGGCAAGCGGCCCGATCAGGTGCGGGCGGCCAAGCAGCTCGTCGCCGAGGTGCGCGCGCAGGAGGTCGCGAAGCTCGCGCAGGATCTCCAGACGATCGGCATCGACTGGAGTGATGTCCCCGCGAACGAGCCGGCGGCGGGGCCGCCCAGCGTGGACATCAAGCTCGAGACCGACCGCGCGAACAACGAGGTCACCGCGGGCGAGCCGATGAGCCTCAAGCTCACGCTCACGAACAAGGGAGCGACGCCGCTCTACCGCCTCAACGCCGTGACCAAGAGCGACAACGGGCTGTTCGACAACAAGGAGCTCGTCGTCGGCAAGCTCGATCCCGGAAAGACCAAGACGGCCAGCATCCCGCTCGGCTGGTGCGACGTGGAGGGGAAGAAGGTCGGGTCGACCGTGCCGCTCCCGAAGGACGCGCCGCGCACCTGCCGGATCCCGCGCGATACCCACACGCGCTCCGACGTCATCACGCTGAAGTTCGACGAGGCGCGAGGGCGGGCGCCGCAGAGCACGTCCACGCGCGTGAGCGTGCGCGCGCTCGAGCGCCCCGTGTTCGCGTACAGCTACCAGGTCGTCGACAACCGCAAGGGCAACGGCGACGGCCGCGCGCAGAAGGGCGAGGGCTTCACCATGTACGTCTCGGTGCGCAACGTCGGCAAGGGCCGCGCGTACGAGACGCAGGCGAACCTGAAGAACCTCTCGGGCGACGGCCTTCTCCTGCGCGAGGGCAGGTACGACATCTCGAACCTCGCCCCCGGCGAGCAGCGGAAGATAAGCTTCACCTTCGACGTCGAGCCCCAGCTCGTCGACAGCGAGGCCAAGGTGGAGCTCTCGATCTCGGACCGCGATCTTCGCGAGAGCATCCTCGAGAAGATCCGCATGCCCATCGCGGCGCCCGTCGGGCTGTCGGAGCACTCGGGCGCGATGAAGGCCAAAGGCGGCGGCGCGCAGCTGTTCGAGTCGCCCCAGGGTCGCGTGTTCGGTCGGCTCCCTGCCGGGGTCGCCGCGCGCGCGGACCAGACGGCCGGCGAGTACGTCCGCCTCGTCCTCGGCGACAACCGCTTCGGGTTCGCGCTGAGGGCGGAGCTCGAGGACGGGGGCGCGCCGGCGCCGATCGTGCCGATCGAAGACGCCCTGCAGCGGCTGCTGCCCACCATCGAGCTCGGCAGCGTGCCCCTCGCCGTCCGTGACGGCCACCTGGTGATCCGGGGCACCGCGAGCGACACGGAGCGGCTGCTCGACGGGTACGTCTTCGTGGGGAACAGGAAGGTCTTCTACCGCTCGAACCGCGCGGGGGGGAACCCGAAGCAGATGCCGATCGAGGCCGACCTGCCGCTCAGGCCGGGCGTGAACGTGATCACCGTCTTCGCACGCGAGAGCCCGGACACCGTGGCGCGCAAGATGTTCATCGTCCGGCGCGACGGGCCGAACGGTGAGGCGCTCCAGACGCCCAAGACCGAGGAGGACGAGGCCTCGGGCGGCGGCGACGACTGATGCGGCTCCACGTCAACATCGATCACGTGGCCACGGTGCGGAACGCGCGCGGCACGCCGTATCCCGATCCTGTCCGGGCGGCGCTCGTCTGCGTCGGTGCGGGGGCGGACGGCATCACCGCGCACCTCCGCGAGGACCGGCGGCACATCCGGGACGACGACGTCGCACGCCTCCGCGCCGCGCTCGGCGTCACGTTCAACCTGGAGATGGCCGCCACGGACGAGATGGTCGGGATCGCCGTCGCCACGCGGCCGGAGGTGGTGACGCTCGTTCCCGAGCGGCGCGAGGAGCGTACGACCGAGGGCGGACTCGACGTCGCCGCCGAGGTCGCGCGCGGAGACGACCTCCGCCGGCGGATCGGGACGCTCCTCGCCGCCGGCGTGAGGGTGAGCCTCTTCATCGCCGCCGACGAGGCCCAGATCCGCGCGGCGCGCGAGCTCGGCGTCCAGCAGATCGAGCTCCACACGGGCGAGTATGCGCACCCTCGTGCGGGGCCGGAGCGCGCGCGGCAGCTCGATCGCTTGCGCCAGGGAGCCACGCTCGCGCACGGGCTCGGGCTCGAGGTCGCTGCGGGGCACGGCCTCACGCGGGAGAACGTCGTCGACCTCGTGCAGATCCCGGAGATCGTCGAGCTCAACATCGGTCACGCGATGGTGGCCGACGCGCTCCTCTTCTCCATGGCGGGGGCGGTCGTGGCGATGCGCGACGCCATCGTGCGCGGGCGGGCGTGATCCCGGTCCTCTCGCGCGAGGACATGCGCGCGTTCGACGCGGACGCGATCCGTCGCGGCGTGCCTGGCCTCGTCCTGATGGAGAACGCCGGCCGGGGCGCCACCGACGTCCTCGTCCGGGAACTGCTCGCCGGCGACGCGCGCGGCAGGCGGGTCGTCGTGCTGTGCGGGACGGGGAACAACGGCGGCGACGGGTTCGTCGTCGCGCGACACCTCCTCCTCCGCTCCGCGCGCGTGACGGCGTGGCTCGTCGGTGACGAGGGGCGGATGACGTCGGACGCCCGCGCGAACCGCGACGCGTACGTCTCGATGGGCGGTGTCCTCGGCGCGGGCTCGCTCGGGAACGCGATGGACGGGGCGCACGCGATCGTCGACGGCCTCTTCGGCACGGGCCTCGACCGGCCGATCGACGGCGAGATCGCCGAGTTCATCCGGTTCGCGAACGCGGTGCCGGTGCCGCGGCTCGCGCTCGACATTCCTTCGGGGCTCCATGCGAACCGCGGCGTGGTCCTCGGTGAGGCGATTCGCGCCGACGTCACCGTCACGTTCGGCTTCCAGAAGATGGGCCTCCATACGGGGACCGGCGCGGCCCTCGCAGGAAAGGTCTTCGTCGTCGACATCGGCGTGCCGCAGATCCCGAGGAGCGAGCCTCGAGCGTTCCTCGTCACCGCCGAGGACGTCCGCGCGCGCTGGCGTCCGCGCGCGGCCGACGTCCACAAGTACCGCGCGGGGCACGTCGCGATCCTCGCGGGGTCGCCGGGGAAGATCGGCGCGGCGAGGCTCGCAGCGCACGGCGCCCTCCGGGCGGGCGCAGGGGCGGTCACGATCGTGAGCTGGCCTGAGGTGTGCGATGCCCTCGCGGCGCAGGTGCGCGAGATCATGCTCGCGCCGATCGATGGCGATCTCGCGGGGCGGCTGGCGGGGAAGGCGTCGATCGTGATCGGTCCGGGTCTCGGGCTCGACGCGAGGGCGCGCGACGCGGTCGTGGCCGCGCTCGAGGGGTCCTCCGTTCCGTGCGTGATCGACGCGGACGCGCTGGGCCACTTCATGGACGATCCGACCCGGCTCGCGCGCTGGGGTGAGCGCCTCGTCCTCACGCCGCACGCCGGTGAGCTCGCGCGGCTCTTCGGCGTGACGGGCGAGATCGTCGAGGCCGACCGCTTCGACTGGGCGAACCGGGCGGCGCGTGACACGGGAGCGGTCGTCGTGCTGAAGGGCCCGCGCACGCTCGTGGCCCGGCCGGAGCACCCGATCCTCATCAACCCGACCGGAGGACCGGCGCTCGCGACCGCGGGCTCGGGGGACGTCCTCGCCGGCGTGGTCGGCGCGCTCCTCGTGGAGCACGAGCCGCACATCGCCGCGTGGATGGGCGCATGGCTCCACGGGCGAGCGGGCGACGCGTGGGCGGAGGCGCACGGCGACAGGGGCCTCCTCGCCCACGAGATCGCGGACCGGATCCTGGCGCCGATGTAGGTGCGAACACTCGCGTCCCCCCGGACACAGCGCGGGACGCGAAGACACGCCCGGGGGGGCGCGATCACCACATTCCTCAAGGGTTACCATGGGTTCATCCCTGGCATCGGGAGTGCAGTCCACGGTGCCTGGAGGAACCGGATGGTCATCGAGCACCGCACCGCACCGATCGAGCAGCACGGGAGGCGAGTCCCGGCCACGCGCCAGGTCACCGCCACGACGACGCAGGATCTCCGCGATGGCCTCGTCGGGCTCGTCCCGGAGCTCCGCGGCCGCGCGCTCCGGCTCGCCGGTGACGCGGCCGTGGCCGACGATCTCGTCCAGGACACGGTCGAGCGCGCGCTCCGCTTCTGCGACCAGTACGAGCGGGGCACGAACCTGCGCGCGTGGGCCCACCAGATCCTCTTCTCCGTGTTCGTCACGCGGTACCGGCGCTCGCGCAGGGAGCGCAACGCCCTCCGAAACCTCGCGACCGATCCGTGCGCGTGGACGACGCCCGAACGCTTCGCGGCGCCGGACGCCACGACCAGGCTCACCGCGTCGACCGAGGATCGCCTCGCCGCGCTCCCCGTCGGCTTCCGGCGCGTGGTGGAGCTGGTCGACCTCGAGGATCGCTCGTACCGCGACGCCGCCGCCGCGCTCGACATCCCGGTGGGCACCGTGATGAGCCGGCTCCATCGCGGGCGGAGGATGCTCGCCGAGTCGATGGCCGCCGAGGCGGCCTGATCCGCTCTTCTTTCGTGCCCTCCGATGGGGCAGGATGCGCGCGATGAAGATCTACACGAAGACCGGGGACGACGGGACGACGGGCCTCTTCGGCGGTGCCCGCGTGAAGAAGGCGTCCTCGAGGGTGGAAGCCTACGGGACCGTCGACGAGCTCGCCGCGGCGGTGGCCGTGGCGCGGGCCGGGGGGCTCGAGGCGTGGACCGACGGCGTGCTCGGCCAGGTGGCGGTGGACCTGTTCACGCTCGGCGCGGAGCTCGCGTGCGTGCCGGGCAAGGAGGACAAGCTGAAGATGACGCTCGTCGGCGGGCCGGACATCGCCCGCCTCGAGCAGGCCATCGACCACGCCGAGGGCGAGCTCCCGCCGCTCCGCACCTTCGTGCTCCCGGGCGGCTCGCGCCCGGCCGCGGCGCTCCACCTCGCGCGGACGATCTGCAGGCGCGCCGAGCGTGTGGTGCTCGCCGTCGACGACACGCCGGCCAGGCCCGAGATCGTCGTGTACCTGAACCGCCTCAGCGATCTGCTGTTCGTCCTCGCGCGCCACGCGAACAAGGCCGCGGGCGTCGCCGACGTGCCCTGGACGCCGCGCCCGTAGGCGTGGCCCGCTCCTCAGTTCTGGAACATCGCCGCGACCTGCGCGACGAGCGCCTCTTCGGTGATCTGCTTCGCGGCGGCGAGCTCCTTCATGAGGAGGCTCTTCGCCTGGTCGAGCAGGCGGCGCTCGCCGAAGGAGAGATCCTTGTCGAACTTGAGCCGGTACATGTCGCGGAGGACCTTCGCGACCTCGTGGGGGAGGCCGCTGTTGATCATCTCGGTGTAGGCGCGGAAGCGGCGGCTCCAGGGCTGGAGATCGATGGCGACCTCTCGCGCGCGCATCGTGTCGAGGACGGCCTCGGCCTCGGCGTCGCTCATCACCGCGCGCAGACCCGAGGGGAGGTTGGTCGGCACCATCGCGCGCGAGTTCGACTTGTCCAGGATGCGCAGCACGTAGAACTGGATCGAGGAACCGCCGATCACGCGCTCCTCGACCGCGACGACCTCACCTAGGCCGAGCTTCGGGTGGACCGCCTTGTCCCCGACGACCAGCTTGAGGGGGGCCGTGTTGGTCGGGGGCGGGGCCTTGATGGCGAAGGGCGAGACCCGCGGAGCCTTGACGGGCGGAGCAGGGGGCATCGAGGCTGCCGGCTTGGCCACCGGGGCGACCGTGACGCCAGGGGGGGTGCCGTTGGCTTCCTTGGCGTCCTTCAGGGGGCCCGGCTTGCCGTTGACCTCCTTCGGCTTCGACGCGGGCGCGGCGGCGGGGACGGGCCGGGCGCCAGGACGGGCGGGGCGGGGCACCACCAGGCTCTTTCGAGGCGTCTTCACGGCCTTCTTGGCCGGCGGAGGCAGCGGGACCTTCCGGGCCTTCTTCGGCGGGGGGGTCCGTGACGCGGAACGGGCGGGACTGGGCATGCGCGGGGGGGGGTAGCATTGAAAACCCTTGAAAGTCAAGGGCTCCCGCGGCCGAAGGGCCTCAATGTCTCATGATTTCAGCGATCTCCGCATCGAGCGCGTCGTGGAGCCCGCGCGCGATCCGGAGCCCGTCGAACCCGGACTCCCAGACCAGCGCGCCCGGGACGAAGGAGGCCCTGGGCGTCGAGACGGGCCTGTCGACGCCCGTGACGCGCCCGAGGGCGTTCTCCCGGAGCACGTGCATCGCCGCGTCCAGGCGCTCCGCGGCCGCGGGCGCGTCCGGGCCCCAGGCGCCGCCGAGGGCGATCCTCACCCGGATGGTGCCCCCGTCGAGCCAGGCGCCCGCGCCGACGACCGTGGTCGCCTCCAGCAGGCCCCCCAGGGCTCCCTTCCAGGCGCCTTCGAAGGGACCGATCACGAAGGCCCGGGCCGGCGCCTCTCCGATCAGGCGGGCGACGCCCGCGGCGGCCCCTCGGAGGACCGGCTGGGCCCGCTTGAGGCGTCCCTCCACGAACGCCACGACGGCTCGCAGCGGGCTCGCCGCCGGGCTGCCGGAGCCAGGGGGCCGCCCCACCTCGAGGACAGCCGCATCTCGACCGAAGATCGCGAGCTCCTGGCGCTGCCCGCCGAGATCCCCCCAGGCGCGGACGATCGGGGGAGACGGGCGATCGATGGCGCGGCCCTCCACGATGGCCCGCCGGGTGAACGAGGCCTCGACGGCCGACGGGTCGAGCAGGACCCGCACGCCCTGCAGCCGCGTGTGCTCGCCGTAGGCCGCGACGACGAGCTCGTCGACCGCGCGGAGATCGATCCCGCCGTTGTGGCGCGAGAACGCCGCGAGCCGCTCCTCGGTGACGAGGAGCGCGACCGCGGGGATGAGATCGGCGTGGCCGAAGATCGTGCGCGGCGCGAGGATGCCGACCCACGACAGGCCCGCCGCCGGGAACCTGTCGACCAGCGGATCGAGCGGGATGCGCGCCAGCTCCGGAGGCACGGGCGGCGCCGATGGCCTCGGCGGACCGCAGGCCACCTGCGCCATCAGCGCGGCGAGCACCCCGAGCTCGCGGCGTCCGACGACGCGCGGCCCCCCGCTCATGTGATCGTGATGCGCGCGAACCGCCGGTTCTTCGATCCGGCGCGCAAGAGGTACGTCTTGCCCTTGCCGAGCTTCAGGTTGGGATCGGTGACGCGGACCTCGTCGACCTCGACCCCGCCCTGATCGACGAGGCGACGCCCGTCGCTCGTGGAGCGGACCAGCCCGCAGATCGAGAGCGCCTTCGCGATCCAGAGGGTGTCCGGCACGGTCTCGGTGAACACCGGCACGTCCTCGGGCACGTGATCCTGGCGGTACACGCGCGCGAAGGCGTCCCTCGCACGTGTCGCCGCCTCCGCGTCGTGGAAGCGCGCCACGAGCTCCTCCGCGAACATGCCCTTGATCTCCAGCGGGTTCCGCCCGGCCCGTCGTTCATCGCGCAGGGCCGCTATCTCGTCGTTGCGTCGAGACGAGAGGAGCTCGAAGTACCGGAAGATGACGTCGTCGTCGATCTGCATGACCTTGCGGTACATGTCGAGCGGCGGCTCGAGCAGGCCGATGTAGTTTCCGGCGGTCTTCGACATCTTCTTGCCCACGACCTTCCCGTCCTCGATCCTCGCGTCGGTGCCCTCGAGGATGGGCGTGGTCATGACCATCTGCCCGCGCTTGCCGTACCGGGGCATGATGTCGCGGCCCACGAGCAGGTTGAAGAGCTGGTCGGTCCCTCCGAGCTCGATGTCGCACTCGAGCGCCACCGAGTCGTAGCCCTGGAGGAGCGGGTACAGGAACTCGTGCTGGTAGATGGGCCGGTTCTCGGCGAACCGCTTCGCGAAGTCGTTGCGCTCGAGCATGCGCGACACCGTCGTCTTGGCCATGAGCTCGACCATGTCCGCGGGCGTGAGACGATCCAGCCACTCCGCGTTGGAGCGGAGCTCGGTCGCGCTCCGGTCGAGGATCTTGAACGCCTGGGTCGTGTACGTCGTGGCGGCGGCGCGGACCTCCTCGCGGGAGAGGCGCGGGCGTAGCTCGTTGGCGCCGGTCGGATCCCCCACCATCGCCGTGAACTCGCCGACGAGCAGGATCGCGGTGTGGCCGAGCTCCTGGAACTGCCGCATCTTCGCGAGGAGCACGGCGTGCCCGATGTGCAGATCCGGCCGCGTCGGATCGAAGCCGGCCTTCACCCGGAGAGGGCGTGCCGAGCGGCGCGACTCCTCGAGCCGCTCCTCGAGCTCCGCGCGGGTGAACAGGTCGACGGCCCCCCGCGTGAGGAGCGCGATCTGCTCGGAAACAGAGGGGAATTGGCTCATGACAGGAGGAGATCAGTCCTCCCCGTCGTCGTCCTCGTCGTCGTCGCCGCCCGTGATCGCGAGGTGGCGACTGTTGTTGACGAGCTCCTTCAAGTCCTTGCCAACCTTGAAGAAAGGGAGCCGCTTCGGGGGCACGGGCACCGGGGCCCCCGTGCGGGGGTTCCTGCCCGAGTAGGCCTTGTACGGGCGCACGGTGAAGCTGCCAAAGCCACGGATCTCGATGCCTTCTCCGCGCTGGAGCGCCTCCGTCATCGAGTCGAAGACGCAGTTGACCACGAGCTCGGCGCGCGCCTTGGTGAGGGAGCCCTTCGCGGCCATCGCATCGATGAGTTCGCTTTTCGTCATGGGATGCCGGAAGTAGAGCCCCACTTCCGGGCATCGTCAAGAACCAAACAGTTACGCGGCGTTGGTCACTACCTGGACACGAGCACCACGTCGAGCGCGACCTCTCCGCCCTCGGCCACGATCTCCGCGCGGGCGGTCGTCGTGGCGAACGGCACCTTCCGTGCGCCCAGGCTCACGCAGCCCGTGGAGGCGGCGTCGTTGGTCCAGGTGAACACGGTGCCCTCGATCCGGAGCTCGCCCCGGCCGGAGCTGCCCGAACGGTGGTGGACGACGGGCTCGACGTCGTAGGCGCCTGGCGCAGGGACGGGGAGCTCGATCGTCACCTGGGCCTTCTCCTGCTGGGGATGGACGGCCAGCGCGCGGCTGCCCGAGCACGTCTCCGGGGTCCAGACGGGCCACGCGTGGCCGCCCCGCTGGGAGAGCGCGGGCCACTCGGCCTCGGCCTCGAGGCGGAGCGGGTTGGCCGGGGGAGGGACGAAGGAGACGATCTCTCCGGATGGCGTCGGACCGCCGGGCTCGAAGACGTACTTGAACGAGGGCGGCGAGCCGAGGGCCTCGTAGACCATGCGGTCGTGGCCGTCGCCCCGGTAACGCACGATCGCGATGCCGGTCTTCGGATCCTGGCGCGGCGCGTACGCGGAGGCGAACGCGTGATCGGTGGACACGAACACGAGCCCTCGCTCGACATGGGCCTGCGCGAGCACGGCGGGGTCCCACATGGGGTGGCCACCGTCGCGATCCCGGAGGTGCTCGTGCTCGTGGACACCGCGGAGGCCGAACGCGAGAACGGAGACGCCGAGCAGGCTCGCGCCCCGGGCCACGAGCGGGCGCGCGCGCCACAGGAGCACGGCGCCCACGGCGAACAGCGCGTGCTCGACACCGAGGAGGTCCGCGAACATGCGTCCACCGCCGCCAGGGTAGTTGCCGTCGAAGTAGAAGGGCGCGTAGGCGAGAACCTGCAGCGCGAGCAGGACGAGCGCCGCGCGCCCGATCGGGTTCCTCGCCCCCGGCGCGCACGTGCCGTCGAGGCGCCACGCTCCAGCCAGCCAGACGAGGAAGAGCGGCTCGAAATTCGCGACGTCGGCCAGGTGCCGCCGGAGGCGCGCGCCGGTCGTGAGGAGCGCTTCGAGGGCGCCGTACCCGTGCGGGAGCCGCTTCGCGACGAAGTCGCCGTGCTCGACGACGCAGCCGACGTCCTTTCCGAACCCGTACGCGAAGCAGCCGGCGGGGCCGTCGCTGAGCGCGTAATACAGACGCTGCGCCGACGCGAGCGGATCGCCCGTGACGGCTCGCTGCGACGCGACGAGGAGCCAGGCGAAGGGGGCGATGCCCGCGACGAACGGGACGAGGGACCGCCAGGACGCGCCCGCGAGGAGCCACACCGCGCACACGAGGACGGGCGCGAAGGACGCCAGGCGCGTGGCGAGCACCCATCCGACCGCGAGGCCGCAGAGCAACGGCCAGCCAGGGCCGGGACGGCGGCGCGCGCGGGCCGCTGCTGCGAACGCGACCAGGAAGAGGACGGCGACGAGGCCGTGCGACATGGTGTCGGACGTGTGGTAGCGGAGGCACGCGGAGGTCGCGGACACGAGCACCGCGAAGCGCACGGCGAAGTCTCGCTCGTCGCGCGTGAAGGCTCGCGGGCCGGACGCCTCCACGATCTCGTGCACGAGCCACGCGGTCGCGAGCGCGCCAAGCCCCGCGAGGACAGGCCCCATCACGAGCGGAGCCCCGAGGCGGAAGCCCGGCGCGAGGAAGAGCGGGTACCCGGGGGGGAACAGGCCCCCGAGCGTGCCGTCGTGCGTGACCAGGAAGCGGCCCCGGTAGCTCGCGCTCGGCTCCGCGAGCGGCCACGCGAGGTGCCCCTGATCGAGCGCGCGGCCCTGGAGGAAGTACGTCGTCGCGTCGATGATCCGCGGGCCGCCGCGCAGGTAGAAGACCACGTAGGCGAGGGAGAGGAAGGCGGGGACGAAGAACGCGACGAGCACGCGCAGCCTCGGAGACCACCCGAACGGGATGGGCCCGCGACCGGCCCGCGTGAGCGCGATGCCGAAGAGCGCCACGGCGATCGCGATGGCGATCCGGGCAGGCCACTCGCGCGGGAGGCCCCACGGGCCGAGGATCTGCGACCAGAGCGGCGTCACGGCTGGGTCAACCATACGTGGTAGTCCACGAAGTCGGACGGTCCCTCGTTCGTCACCTCGACGTCGAGACGGCCGGCGCGCTCGACGGCGTCGGCGATCGCCTCCGCCGGGAGCTCGACGGCCTCCTCGACCCAGGCCTCGGTCCGCGCGAACGACGCGTGCGCTTCGACGCGGCCCGCGCGGATCACGATGCGCGACGCCCCCTCCGGGGCCGTGCGGAAGACGAGGTGAGCGGGCCTCCCCGCGACGACGTTGCCGACGTGGAAGCGCTCCGCGCGGCCCTGCGCGATGCGGCGGCCGGCGTCGAAGAGGTCCTTGTACGGGTGCGAGGGGTCGCCCAGGATGCGCATGTCGGTCCAGCCGCCGGCGGGTCGCGGGAACGCGTACCCGTGCGCGCCCTCGCTCACGAGATCCGCCACGTCGACCTCGTCCCGCACGTGGTGATCTCCGCGCGGCATCGCCCGGAGCGTGGCGCCGCTGCCGAGGAGGGAGAAGTCGGCGCGGTAGGCCACGTGCTCGTACCCGCCGCAGATCACGTTGCCCTCCACGGGAAAGCGCTCGAGGACCTGCGCGCCGAACCAGATCGGCAAGACGCCCCACCACGTCGGGAAGATCGCGAGCACGTCGGGGCGATCGGCGGGGGGGATGCGCTCGATGAGCTCCATGGTGGCGGGCAGACCGTGGACGCTCGCGCGCGCGAACGGCATGCCGCGATAGCCGCCGAGGCCGATGATGTCGAGCCCCGGCGCGTGCGACGCGTAGATGATCGCCCCCGCGTCGCCGACGAGGACGCGCCGGGGCTTCTGCCGGGCGAGCCAGCGGCCCATCGTGACGTGCTGGTCGCGGATGTTCCGGCTGGCGCGGCCGAAGAACCAGCGCTGATCGCGCATCTTCGACGCCTGGTGATCGTACGCGAACAGGAGCGCCAGGACCGTGGCGACCGCGCGCGCGGGGAGCACCGAGAGCACGACCGCGCCGGCGGCGGCGACCTCCAGCGCGAAGGTCCAGGAGAGCCTGAACACCGGCGGCGTGTCCGCAGGACGCGTGACGACCCCGTACACCTGCGCGAGGATCGCGCCCATTGCGAGCGCGACGGGGAGGCTCGGTCGCGCGCGGCGGAACGCCTCGCCGACGCCGAGGGCGGCGAGCACGAGCAGCCACGCCACGGCGGGCATCACGTAGCGTTCGTTCTGCCAGCGGACCTGCCCGTTGAGCGCGACGAGCGCACCCCAGCTCGCGATCTGGGCGGCGAGGACCCAGGCGATCTTCCGGGCACCGGGGAAGGCGAGCGGGAGGCACGCGAGCGCAAGCAGCGCCACGCCCCAGCCCCGATCGTGCGAGAAACGCCACGCGAGGTCGTGGAGCGCCGAGCGGCTCCGGTCGAGAGGCTCTGTGAGGTCGCCGGTGGCGTCGGCGAAGTGGTACTCGAGGTTGCGGAGCGCCGCGTAGCGCAGGTTCTCGATCCAGTCGGTGGACTTCTCGTCCCTCGTGAGGAACGGGCTGTGGACCGCGAGCTTCACGATCGCGCCGTTCGCGCTCCACTCGCCGGTGAGCGCGCGGTTGCTCACGGCCTGCGCTGCCGTGACGAGCACGCCGGGGATCGCCACGCGCGCCGCGAGCCCGAGCCTCGGCCTCCACCCGGAACGGAGCCCGAGCGCAGCGGCGATCCCGAAGACCGCGATCGTCGTCACGCCCTCGGGTCGCGTGAGGATCATGCAGGCGCCCGCCAGGCCGAGGAGCCAGGCGCGGTGGCGGATCGTCGCCCGCGCCTCGCTGCCGAGCGGCGTCGCGTCCTCGAGCCAGAGGTAGGCGCGGAGCGCGAGCGCCCACGTCCCCAGGAAGAGCGCGACCTCCATGCCGCTCCAGAGCGACCAGTCGAGCGCGCCGACGCCGAGGAAGATAGGCGGGAGCAGGAACGACGCCGCTCGCCCCCACGTGTCGTGCGGGCCGCGGACGAACAGCGGCCGCGCCGCGAGGAGGAGGCCGAACACGCAGACGCCCGCGAGGACCGCCGCCCACTTCATGAGGGCCTGCGCCTCGAAGCCGGCGAGGTACCCGATCGCGAGCAGGAAGGGGTACGAGAGGCTGGTGTTGCCGGAGGAGTATCCGTTCCCGGGCACCCACTCGAAGGGGTGCCCCTCGGCGATCGACCGAGCGTAGTCGAAGTGGATGAAGACGTCGTCGAGCGGCGCGCTCCACTCGCCGCCCGTCTGCTTCATCATCGAGCCGTAGAAGGCGCGGAGGGACCCGAGGGTCGCAGCGGCGCATACGAGCAGGTACACGGGATGGTCGATCGCCCGCCATCCGCTTCGCTTGAGCACGACCTTGCCCCTTACCACAGACTCGTGGTGCCACCGCGCGCCGAAAATCCATGGTGATCCGGCTCGATCCTGTTAAGGTCGTGCGCGCTCCATGCCGGGCTCCCACGACCTCGAACGGCGGACGCGCGCGCGCGGAAGGTGGCGCCCGGTCGGGCTCCTTGGCGCCCTCGCCGTCCTCCCCGTCCTGGCGTGGTCCGCGGCCGCGCTCGCCGATCCGCCCCCGCCCGGTGCGCCCGCGCCTCCCGCGCAGCCTGCACAACCTGCGCAGCCGGACGACGACAGGGGGGGCCGCGCGGCCGGGATGCTGACGAAGCCGAAGGACGAGCCCGCGGCTCCTCCGCAGCCCGCGCCCCCGAACGTGACCCTGCCCGTCGTGAAGAAGGATCCCGGCGCGCGGTACCCGCGCCGCGCGCTCGCGGACAAGGTGCGCGAGCCCGTCACGGTCGTCCTTGTGCTCTCGCTCGACGCCCAGGGCGGGGTGACGTCGGCGACCGTCGAGTCGCCGCAGGGCCACGGCTTCGACGAGGCCGCGGTCGAGGCTGCGCAGGGCCTCGCGTTCGAACCCGCCCGCAGGGACGGCAAGGCCATCGCCGCGAAGATCCGGCACAAGTACGTGTTCACCCCCCCGCCGGCGCGCTTCGGCGGCAAGGCGCTCGGTGGCGAGCGCGACACGCCCCTCGCGGGCGCCCGTGTGACGGTCACGGGCGCGGACGGGCAGGCGCGCACGGCGCTCACCGCCCCCGACGGGAGCTGGTCGTTCGACGTCCCTCCCGGGCGTTACAAGATCGTGGTGACCGCCGAGGGCTACGATCCGCGCGACACGGAGGAGCCCGCCGAGGCAGGCGAGGAGGTCGGGGTCACGCTCCGGCTCGCGCGCCCGGGGGCGACCACGCCTGGCGCGGCTGCTGCCGCGTCGTCCGACGGCCCTGTCGTGGACATCCAGGTGCGCGGCGAACGTCCGCCGCGCGAGATCACGCGCCGGACGCTCGAGCAGCGCGAGCTCCTCCGCATCCCCGGCACGAACGGTGACGCTCTCCGCGCCATACAGAACCTGCCCGGTGTGGCGCGCCCGCCGGCCCTCGCCGGCCTCCTCATCGTCCGCGGATCCGGGCCGCAGGACACGAACGTCTTCATCGACGGCACGCTCGTGCCGATCGTGTACCACTTCGGCGGCCTCTCGAGCGTCGTACCGACGGAGAGCCTCGAGCGCCTCGACTTCTACCCGGGCAACTTCAGCACGCAGTACGGCCGGGTGATGGGCGGCATCGTGGACGTCGGTCTCCGGGATCCGCGTGCGCGCGACGGAAAGGTGCACGGTCTCGCGCAGGTCGACCTGATCGACGCGCGCGTCCTCGCGGAGGGCCCGATCGGCAAGGGCTGGAGCTTCATGGTGGGCGGCCGCCGCTCGTACGTGGACGCGTGGCTCGGCCCCGTGCTGGCCGCGGCCGGCTCGGGCGTGTCGACGGCGCCGCGCTACTACGACTACCAGGCGATCATCGCGAAGGAGCTGTCGAGCAAGTCGAGCTTCCGCCTCGCCTTCTTCGGATCGGACGACAAGCTCGAGATCCTGGTGAAGGGCGTGAACGCGCAGGAGCCCGGCCTCACGGGCGGCCTCGCCGCCCACACCGGCTTCTGGCGCGCGCAGGCGCGCTACAAGAACCGCTTCAGCGAGGACACCGAGCTCCGGATGACGAGCGCGGTGGGCCAGGACTTCATCGACTTCAGCCTGGGCGACATCTTCTTCAAGCTCACGACCTTCCCGGTGATGACGCGCCTCGAGCTCGGACAGAAGCTCGCGCCCGGCGTGGTGACGAACTTCGGCGTCGATCTCCTCTACGTGCCGTACGACGTCTTCGCGCGCTTCCCGCCGCCGGCGCGACCGGGAGAGCCCCCGGGCGGTCCGTTCCTCTCGCGGCCGGCGCTCACCTCGCAGGACACGGACGCGGTCTTCCGGCCAGGCTTCTACGACGAGTTCGAGCTCACGCCGTGGCGCGGTGGCCGCATCGTCCCCGGCGTCCGCGTCGATTACTCGCGCGACATCAAGAAGTGGGACGTGTCCCCCCGCATGGTCGCCCGGCAGGACCTGACGCGCGGCTTCCCACGCACGACCGTCAAGGGAGGCGTCGGCGTGTTCCGCCAACCGCCCCAGCCCCAGGAGACGAACCCCGTGTTCGGCCAGCTGGGCCTGTCGTCCAACCGCGCCAACCACTACACCGCGGGGTTCGAGCAGGAGATCACGCGCCACGTCGAGATCGGGATGGAGGGCTTCTACAAGCAGCTCGACAACCTCGTCGTGCTCCGCCGGGGGAACCAGGGCCTGGGCCGCGTCTACGGCGTCGAGACGCTGCTCCGCTACAAGCCCGACGCCCGCTTCTTCGGGTGGCTCGCATACACCCTCTCGCGCAGCGATCGAAAGGACCTCTCGGAGGAGGACTGGAGGCCGTTCCAGTTCGACCAGACGCACATCCTCACGGTCCTGGGCAGTTACCGACTCGGCCGCGGGTGGGAGGTCGGCGCCCGGTTCCGCCTCGTGTCCGGCAGCCTGACCACGCCGAACCGCTACGGCTTCTTCGACGAGAACGCGGGGGCGTACCTGCCGGATCAGGACTTCCCGCTGTTCGGCGAGCGCCTCCCGATGTTCCACCAGCTCGACATCCGGGTCGACAAGGTGTGGAAGACGAAGGACTTCACCTTCAGCCTCTACATGGATCTCCAGAACGCCTACAACCGCTCGAACGTCGAGGGCGTGCAGTACAACTTCAACTACAGCCAGCGCCAGTTCGCGACGGGCTTGCCCTTCCTGCCGAGCTTCGGCATACGAGGGGAGCTGTGACGCCCGCGCGCGCCAGGTCCGGTCCGGTCGGGGTGCTCGCGTCGATCGCGCTCGCGACCGCCGTGTCGGTGGCGGCGTGCGCGAGCCAGTTCGAGGCGAGCCACCGGCTCGACTCGGTGCGCATCCTGGGTGCGCGGGCCGACAAGCCGTACGCGAAGCCGGGGGAGCGCGTCAACGTCGAGCTCCTCGCGTTCGACGCGAGGCGGGAGCAGCCCGAGCCCATGCAGGTGTTCTGGATCCCGATCGTGTGCGTGAATCCGCCGCAAGACCTGTATTATGCATGCTTCCTGCCGCTGGCCGGTGCGCCCGACGGGGGCGCGGACGGCGCGTCCTCGCCGGATGCTGCGCGCCCCCCGGACGCGGGCATCCCCCCGAGCCTCGGCGACTTCGCCAGCCGCCTCCAGCCCGGGCAGGATCTCTCGGCCTTCCTGGCCAGGGGGCCGCGCTTTTCGTTCGTGATGCCCCCCGACGCCGTCTCGACGCACAAGCGCGTGCAGGGGAGGGACGAGGAGTACGGCCTGGCCATCCTGTTCAACATCGCCTGCGCGGGGCGCCCCGTGTTCGCCGGGTTCGATGCCACGAAGGGGCCGCAGCAGGTCCCCATCCAGTGCGTCGACAGGGACGGGAACCCGGTGCGCCCGGAAGACTACGTCTTCGGCCTGACCCGCGTGTACGCCTACAACACGAAGACGAACGCCAACCCGGTCCTGGAGCGGGTGACCTTCGACGGCGTGCCGATCGATCCGAGGTCCCCCGTGATCGTCGAGCGGTGTCCCGAGAAGGACCGCATGAAGTGCAAGGACTACAAGTTCGACGTCGAGGTCCCGCCCGCGAGCTGGGAGCTCAACCCGCCCGAGATCGACGCGAACGGCAACACCCTGCACGAGCAGGTCTGGGCGTCCTACTACACGACGATGGGCGACTTCGAGGGCGACGCCCGGCTCGTCTATGACGTGCGTCAGGGCCGCGTGGCGGGCTCCGAGATGAAGTTCAAGGCCCCGGTCGAGGCGCAGGAAGGCACGATGTTCGTCGTCCTGCGCGACACACGCGGGGGCGCGGCCTGGCAGCAGATCCGCATCAAGTCCGAGTGATCCCCCCCCGTCGAGCCCGCGCCCCGAGCCCGAGCCCGAGCCCGAAAAACACGCTAGACTGACCGCGTTGCTCCTCCGCCGCGTCCTTGGCTTCACGGTCGTCGTCTTCGCGCTCGCTGCCGGCTTCGGCGCGTGCGCGAAGGATGCACCCTACACGCATCTCCAGCCCGAGGACTACGATCCGCCCGAGGGTGGCGGGCCGCTGTTCGATCCGAACAACCTCGTCGACAACGCGTCCTTCATCGACGTGAACGCGATGGTCGACGACCAGGTGCAGACGTTCTTCGCCAAGACGCCGTACGATCGCCCCAGCTTCCTCGCGACCTACCAGTCGAACGGCGTGCGCGCGTCGGACGCGGTGCTCCGCGCCGCGCGTGTGTACCGCATCAACCCGATCATCCTCCTCGCGCGTCTGCAGATGGCGCAGGGGTTGCTCGGCCATCGCGACTACCCGTTCCCCACCGATCGCGTCGAGTACGTCTTCCGCTGCGGGTGCAACGCGGGGACGACGAAGGCGTGCGACCCGGCGTTCGCCGGGATCGACAAGCAGCTGGACTGCTTCGCCCGGGCGCTCCGCGACAACCTCGAGACCATCAAGACGAACGGAGAGACCGCCGGCGGGTGGGGGCCGAACAAGACCGTGGTCAGCCTCGACGGGAAGAAGGTCTCGCCGGCGAACGAGGCCACCGCCGCGCTCTACCAGTACCTGCCGGTCGTGGGGGGGGGGAAGGCGGGGAACGCGCTGTTCTGGAACATCTGGCAGCTGTACACCTTCCACGCCGGGTACGCGGGCGCCCTCGAGGGCGGCACCGACGGTGCGTGGGTCGGCGACGCGTGCGCGGCCGACGGCAACTGCGGCTACCCGGACCCGGTGTGCATCACCGGGTACCCGAACGGGTCGTGCAGCGCGCCCTGCACCGACGTGTGCCCGAAGAAGGACAGCAAGCCGCCGGCGTTCTGCGCGAAGTTCCGGGACGGGGGCTTCTGCATGGTCGTGTGCAACCCGGGCGCGCCCGCGTGCCGCTCGGGGTACGTGTGCAAGAGGACGCTGGGTGTCGCCCAGGGGTCGAGCGAGTTCATCTGCATCCCGGGGGGGGCGTGAGGACGAGCGCGAGAGCCGCTCCCCCCCCGCCCCGATCCATGCTACCAATCCGGCCGCCCCCATGTTCGACGCCATCGCGAAGGGCTTCCGCCAGGCCAAGAACCGCCTCGCGGGGCTCACCGAGCTCACCGAGTCCAACGTCGAGACCGCCCTCCGCGAGGTGCGCCTCTCCCTCCTCGAGGCCGACGTCGAGCTAGGCGTCGTCAAGGCGTTCCTCGCCCGCGTGAAAGAGAAGGCCCTCGGCGAGGTCGTCCGCATCCGCGCGAAGGCGCAGACAGGCGAGACGCTCAAGGTGTCCGCCGGCGATCAGTTCACCAAGATCTGCTACGACGAGATGGTCGCCTTCATGACGGCCGAGGGGGAAGCGCTCACCTTCGCCGAGAAGGGCGCGACCGGCATCATGATGGTTGGCCTCCAGGGGTCCGGCAAGACGACGACGTGCGCCAAGCTCGCACGCCACCTCAAGAAGGCGGGACGGCAGCCGCTCCTCGTCGCCGCGGACATGCAGCGGCCCGCGGCGGTCGAGCAGCTCATGGTGCTCGGCAGGTCGATCGACGTCCCCGTCTTCAACGTGCCCGGCGAGTCGCCCGTCGCCATCTGCGAGAGGGCCCGGGACGAGGCCCGCCGGCGGGGTTGCGACGTCATCGTCTACGACACCGCAGGCCGCCTCGCGATCGACGAGGCGCTGATGGCCGAGCTCGCCGAGATCAAGCGGCTCGCCAGGCCCGAGAACATCCTCCTCGTCGTCGACGCGATGATCGGCCAGGACGCCGTCAAGGTCTCGAAGGGCTTCAACGACCGGCTCGACCTGTCCGGTGTCATCCTCACCAAGCTCGACGGCGACGCGCGAGGCGGCGCGGCGCTCTCCGTGCGTGAAGTCACGGGCGCGGCGGTCCGCTTCGTCGGCATCGGCGAGGGCACCGACAAGTTCGAGGAGTTCCGGCCCGAGGGCATGGCGAGCCGCGTGCTCGGCATGGGCGACGTCGTCGGCCTGATGAAGGACTTCGAGGAGGTCGTCGACCAGAAGAAGGCCGAAGAGGACGCGATGAAGATGCTCGAGGGGAACTTCACCCTCGACGACTTCCTCGAGCAGATCCGCATGATCAAGAAGATGGGGAGCCTGCAGGACATCATCGGCAAGATGCCGGGGATGGACACGATGATCCCCGCCGGGACGACCATCGACGACAACGAGCTCGTCAAGATCGAGGCGGCCATCTCGAGCTTCACGCGCTTCGAGCGGCGCGACCCGCTGTCGCTCGTCCGAGAGCCTGCGCGCGTCACGCGCATCTCGAAGGGCTCGGGCCGGCCCGAGAAGGAAGTGAGCGAGCTCGTACAGCGCTTCGTGTTCATGAAGCAGCTCATGGAGGGCATGGGCCAGAACATGGGGATGATGGGGAAGATCCCCGGCCTGAAGCAGATGGCGAGCGCGCGCGCCGTGCGCAAGCAGATGGCCAAGATGGCCGCGGGCGGTCAGATCCCGGGCATGGGCATGCCCGGGATGGGCATGCCGGGCATGGGCATGCCGGGCATGGGTTTCCCCGGGATGCCTGGAATGGGCATGCCCGGGATGGGCATGCCCGGCGCGGGGATGGGCGGCTCGGAGGAGAGCCTGACGAAGATGAAGACCCTCTCCGAGAAGGAGAAGAACGCGAAGAAGGCCCAGCGCAAGCGCGAGAAGGATGCGCGGCGCAAGAGCCGGAGATAGGGAGGTATCGATGCAGATGCGGACGACCCTTGTGTGCGGCCTCGCGGGGGCCCTCGCGGCCCTCGTGCTCGGCGCCTGCGTGGGCAGCAACAAGACCCTCTCGGCGGAGGACAAGGAGCGCCTCAAGGCGTACGTGCTCGAGGCGCCCCCGGCGGACCTCGCGCACCGCGTGGACATCAACTACGAGAACAAGGTTCGCATCGTCGGTTGGAAGGCCGACCCGGAGATCGCGCGCCCCGGCACGGACGTGAAGCTCACGTATTACTGGCGCACCGACGACACGGTCGAGGACGGCTGGCAGCTCTTCACGCACATCCAGCAGGAGGGGTCGGACAAGCCCGAGAACCTCGACGGCGCCGGCCCGCTGCGCGAGAAGAAGGGCGAGCGCCAGATCCTCGCGCCCGACCGATGGGAGCGCGGCAAGGTCTACGTCGACGAGCAGACCTACCGCGTGCCCGACACGGCGGGCCCGGAGTTCACCGTGTACGTCGGCGTCTGGAAGGGCGACGCGCGCCTGCGCGTGATCTCCGGCCCGAACGATGGTGAGAACCGCGGCATCGTGATGAAGGTGAAGACCGGCGTCGAGCGCAAGCCCGATCCGCCGAAGAAGACGGACATCCCCGTCCTCAAGGCCGAGAAGCTCGCGAAGGGCGAGACGATCACGATCGACGGCAAGGCCGACGAGAAGGGGTGGGGGGCGGCCGCGGGCACCGGCCCTTTCGTCGAGGTGGGGACGGGCAAGCCGAACGGCTCGTTCCCCGTGAACGGCAGCGTCAAGGTCCTGTGGGATGACGCGAAGCTGTACTTCTTCTTCGACGTGAAGGATCCCGACGTCGTCGGGTACTACACCGACGCGAAGGCGCAGCCGAAGGACTTCACGGTCACGGGCCAGCCCAAGCTGTGGCTCCGCGACACGGTCGAGATGATGATCGACCCCGACGGCGACGGCGACAACAAGGACTACTTCGAGCTGCAGATCAACCCGCAGAACCGGGTGTTCCACTCCCGGTTCGACGGCTACAACTCGCCGCGGGGCAACGACGACGGGCCCTTCGGGCACGAGGACTGGGATCCCAAGCTGAAGAGCGCCGTGGTCGTGAGCGGCACCGTCGACAAGAAGGACGACAAGGACGAGGGCTACACCGTGGAGGTGGAGATCCCGTGGGCCGCCTTCGCCAAAGGCGCGAAGACGCTCCCGCCGAAGCACGGCGACGCGTGGCGGGTGAATTTCTACGCGATGAAGGGGGAGGGGGGCGTCGCGTGGTCTCCCATCCTCGGGCAGGGGAACTTCCACCGCGCCTCACGCTTCGGACGTATCGTCTGGGCCGAGCGAGGGCGATCGCTCGACGCGGCGCTCGACGGTGGCGCGCCAGGCGACGGTGGGGTCCTTGCGGGGGAGCGCGGCGCTCCGGGGGATGCCGCGGCCGGCGGCGACGCGACGCCGCCAGGGCTCCTCCCTCGTGGGGTCCTCGAAGGGGTGCAACACGGCCGCCGCCCCGTCGGCCACGCCAACTGAACCGGTTTCGAGGGGGCTCGAGAGGCCGCGTCGAGGTCCACCCCCGAGAACTTGGGCTTCGCCGGGGAAGACCGATACCCTGGGTCACATGCGGGCTCCCTACACGCTGCTCCCCGGCCTGGCCCTGATCGTCGCCCTCGCGCCGTCCTCCGCGCTCGCGCAAGAGCCGCCCCCGAAGCTCGTCGACAAGTCGAACTCCCAGTTCACGCTGAACCGAGAGGATCGGGGGCAGACGCTCGGGGACCACGCGCGCGCGCGCGCCCGCGCGGGCGACTGCAACGGCGCGCTCACCGGCTTCGACGCCGCGGTCCAGGTCAACTACGATCCGCGCCTGCGCCGCGACCGCGGCCTCTGCCACGAGCGGCTAGGGCACGTGTACCCCGCCATGGAGGACTTTCGCGTCTACGTGACCGCGCGCCCCAACGCCCCGGACGCCGAGCAGATCCGGGAGCGGCTGGTGCGGCTGGAAGCGGAGACCGGCACGGCGGCGGAGCGCAAGGACGACGGCGTGAAGTCGAGCGCGACGCGCGACGCGCCGG
Organism: Myxococcales bacterium; assembly: GCA_005777185.1. Taxonomy (GTDB): domain Bacteria; phylum Myxococcota_A; class Polyangia; order Polyangiales; family Polyangiaceae; genus SXNL01. The sequence continues at coordinate 4,673 of SXNL01000119.1, read as the reverse complement.
TCCTGAGCAGCAACTACAACGCCGTCGTGAAGGATCGCGAGGAGAGCGAGATCGACGTGGAGTCGCCGCTCCGCGCGGGCACGGGCGCCATCTTCGGACCGTACTTCAGCCTGCGGAGCTTCTTCCTCGGACGCGCGCCCTCGAGCCTCGGCTACGGCGTCGGGGGTACCCTGCGATACGCGACGAGCCGCTCCTTCAGCCTGTACGCGGACGGCGGCTACGTCGGGCTCGGCGAGAGCGGGACCCCCACGGCCTCCGGGGGCCTCGCGGGGTATTTCGGTGGAGAGTTCAGGCTGGGGCTAGGTCGCCATCTCGCAGACGCGTTTCACATCGGCGGCGCGATCGGCGTCGAGCGGTACACCACCAGCCGCACGAGGGCCGTCGCCACCAACCTGATCTTCCGGGCCCGACCCGGCTACCGCCACACCTTCGGCGCGAACTTCGCCTTCGAGATCGAAGGCGACGTGGGAATCGGCCCGGTGTCGTACAGCAACCTCCCCGCCGGAGACACACGCTCGGGCGAGACCTTGCTCCTCCTGGGCGGTACGATGGCGATCCTCATCGGCTTCTGAAGACCAGCCAGGATCGGGGCCCGGTGCCGTCGACCTCGACGGGCCACGCGGCCGGGCCATCCCCGGACGACCTCTCGGGGCGGGCGGGCGGACACGCTGGGTTCGCCGGCGACGTCACGTGAACGATGTCTCGCCCCGGCGCACCTGACCGGCCGAGCCTCCCCGCGCGTCGGTCGTTCCCGCTTTGATGCCACGCGTTGGCCGTCCGCGTGCTACGTCCGTCTCCGGGCGGCCAACCGTGAGCATGCGAAGCCTCGTCTCCGACCTCGTGAAGAACCTGCGCGCCGAACGAGCGCGCGCGGGGCGAGAGGGAGGCGAGGCGCGCCTGGCCGTGGACCTCACCAGCACCGAGCGGGCGGGGCGGTGGCTGCTCGCGCTGGCGCTCGTCCTGGCCCCGCTCGCGATCGGATCCCTCCACACGTACACGACGGCGATCCTCGCCGCCGTGGCGAGCGGTGCCGCGGTGCTCGTGCACTGGCGCGTCGAGCCACGGACGCCGAGGGTCGTGGCGAGCACGCTCGTGCTGGTCGCGATGGCCCTCACGGCGTATACGGCGCTCCAGGCCGTGCCGTTGCCGGCCGCGGTCGTCCGGCTGCTCGCCCCCGAGACGGCGGACGTCTGGGCACGCTCGCTGTCGCCGCTTCGCGAGCCTGGTCCATCCTGGGTCACCCTTTCCCTCGACCCTGTCGCGACCCGCGTGGAGGTGCTGCGGGGCGTCGTGTACATCGCGATCCTCGTGGCGGGGCTGCGCGTCGCCCATCATCGCGAGGGTGCCGTCTTCCTGGAGCGCACGCTCGTCGCCTCGTGCCTGCTGATGGCGATCACGGCCGTGCTCCACCCCGCCTTCGGCGCCGAGCGCGTGTTCGGCGCGTACAAGCCGCTCGTCGACAAGTCGTCGTATTTCCAGGCGCACCTGTCGCCGCTGCTCAATACGAACCACCTCGCGGCGTTCGTCAACATCGGCTTCGCCATCGCGGTCGGGGCCGCGCTCACGAGCCGCGACGGCAGCGTGCCGCGGTTCGCCGCCATCGCGTGCGCAGTCGTGCTCGCGTCGATCACGCTGTGGTGCAGATCACGTGGGGGCGTGCTGTCGATCGTGGTGTCGGTTCTCGCCGCCGCGAACATGTCCCGCGCGGCGCGCCGCGATCGGACGGGCGGTCTGATCGGCGCGGTCGTGGGCGTGATCGGGATCGCGGGTGGCGCGATGTTCATCGCGGGGATGTTCAACGAGTCGGTGAGGGTCCTCGGGGAGAAGGACTTTTCCAAGCTGGGGCTCATCCGCGAGGCCTTCAAGCTGGTCGCCCAATTCCCCGTCTTCGGCACGGGCCGCGGCGCGTTCGAATCGGTCTTCCCGAGCATGGGCCACGCCGCGGACAACTGGGTGCACACGCACCCGGAGAACGTGTTCGCGCAATGGTTCAGCGAGTGGGGCGTGCCCGTGGCGGTGCTGTCGATGCTCCTCCTCGTGTACGCGCTCTCCCCGGGAAACGTGCTCATGCGCTCGATCCCGCCGGTTGGACCGTGGTCGGCGCTCGCGGGCGCCCTGGTTCACAACACCGTGGACTTCAGCAGCGAGGTGCCCGGGATCATGATCGCGTTCGTCACGTGCGCCGCGATCGTCACCGCGGGCGCCGGAGGCCATGGTCAGCCCGCGCCCGATCCGTGGACCCGCTTCCTGCCGCGCCTCGCGACGGCGACGCCGATCCTCGCCCTAGGGTCTATGCTCGTGACGTTGCCGTACGTGAAGCGGGAGCTGTTCTTCGAGCAGCGGCGCTTCCAGGAGCTCTCCACGAGCGCCGCGACGCTCCGGCCAGCGTTCCACGAGGAGGTGCGCGCCGCGATGCTCCGGCATCCCGCGGATCCCTACTTCCCGCTCGCGGGGGGGCTCCGCGCCACGCTCGCGCACGACGAGTCGGTCGTACCCTGGGTGGCCCGCGCGCTCGATCGCAACCCGCGCTACGGCCGGGCTCACCTGCTGCTCGCGCGTGCGCTCAACACGCACCACCGCGCGCAGGCGCGCCTCGAGTACCGCCTCGCCTACCAGGAGGACTCGACCCTGCGCTGGGCCATCGCCGTCGAGGTGTCCAGGCTCGTCGAGACCTACGAGGACGCGATGGATCTCGTCCCTGCGGGCCCCGCCGCGATCACGATGCTGGACACGCTGGCGCTGGCGCTCGTCCAGACCAAGCCCGCGACCGCGTGGCGCATCGACGAGCAGGCCCTCGCAAGGCCGGGGACGGCGACGGGCGCCATCCACCGGCACGCGACGGCCACGCTCGCGGACGTCAGGGAGCCCGCGCCCTGGTGCGACGTGCCCCAGCGGCCGTGCGTGCGGGAGGCGCTCAAGTACGCGCGCATGGTGCGGGCCGCCAACCCGACCCAGTGCGAGGCCGCGATACCGGTGGCGGAGTTGATGGCCCGGGAGAACCCCCAGCAGGCGCTGGACGAGCTCGACGGCCTGATCAATCAGGCCCCCGATGCGACGGCGTGCATCCGCGGCATCATCGAGATCGGGGGCCGCACGGGACACAGGGCGCGGGCCGACGCGGCGATCGCGAAGCTGGAGCGGATGATGTGCCGAGAGGCCCAGAGATGCGCGGAGAACCTGGTGTTCCTCGGCGAGACGGAGGTGTCGCGCGGGAACGGGCGCCGCGCGATAGGCCTCTTCAAGAAGGCCTACGAGCAGTCGCCCGACCGCCGCGAGGACGTGCTCGAGCGCATCGCGACCCTCGCCACGAGCCAGGGGATGCACGGCGAGGCGCTCGATGCCTACACACGGCTGGCCGAGCGGCACCCGGAGGAGGGCCGCTGGAAAGACGCGGCTCTCGCGGAGCGGGAGGCGATCCAGCGCAGGGCGTACGGGTCGACCACGTCGGGGACGGCCACGACGCAGCCGCAGGACAAGAAGCCGGACGGGCCGTGACGTGCGCGTCGTCTGTGTGATCCAGGCCCGCGTGGGGAGCACGCGGCTCCCCGCGAAGGTGCTCCTCGACCTCGCGGGGGAGCCGGTGCTGGCGCACGTGCTGCGTCGCGCGCGGCGGATCGCGGGGGTCGACGACGTCGTGGTGGCCACGTCGACCGACCCCGCCGACGATCTCGTGGCGGCGATGTGCGGTCGGCTCGGCGTGAGGGCCGTTCGTGGGAGCCTCGAGGACGTGCTCGCGCGGTACGTGGTCGCCGCGAGGGAGACGAGGGCGGACGCGATCGTGCGGATCACGTCGGACTGCCCCTTCCTCGATCCGGCGCGGTCGGGGGCGGTCGTGCGCGCGTTCCTTTCGGAGGCCCCCGACTACGCGTCGAACGTGATGGATCGGAGGCTCCCTCGCGGCCTGGATACGGAGATCGTGTCGATGGCGGCGCTCGTGCGCGCGGACGCGGAGGCGAGCGGTGAGGACCGGGAGCACGTGACCCGGCACGTGTACCGGCACCCGGAGTCGTTCCGGTGTCTGTCGGTGCGCGGGGAGGGGGAGGACCTGTCGATGCACCGGTGGACCCTCGACACGATCGCAGACTACCGGTTCCTGTGCGCCGTGGCGTCTGCGCTCGGCAGCAGGGCACCGGACGCGGGGATGCACGAGGTGCTCGCGGTCCTCGAGGCGCACCCGGCGATCGTCGGGATCAACCGGGAAGTGCGGCAGAAGGGCGCGTAGAGCGCCGAACGCCCTCGCCTGCGCTGGGCTCAATGCCGATCGGTTGGGCGCGATCCAGCGAAAAAGAAGGGGTGCCCCCACTCGCCGCGCTACGCGCGTCGGTCTCCCCCAAATCGCGCGCTACGCGTGCTCAGGGGGAGACGAAGAGGTTCCGGGATGACCGCGCAGACCTCACCCACCCGGCCTCCCTCTCCCTGAAGGGAGAGGGAGGAGCGCGGGCACGCACGACTGAACCGGGAGACCCTGCGAGAGGCGATTCTCCCGTTCACATGCCCCCTCTCCCTTCAGGGAGAGGGGGACAGGGGGTGAGGTCTGGGCGGGCGCCCCAACTGCCTCCACGGAACCTCTTCGCCTCCCCCATCGCGCGCGTAGCGCGAAGCCACGGAGGAGCGCGCGAGCCCCGCGCAGACCTCACCCACCCGGCCTCCCTCTCCCTGAAGGGAGAGGGAGG